>JAFYTT010000262.1 GCA_017558715.1 Clostridia bacterium
AGAGGAGCTTGAGCGTCGTCGGGCGGATCGTTTCCATACCAGATACAATGACGGTGCGATAGCACATCTGCCCGACACGCAGAACGGGCTTTCCGTCGGGATCGCGGTTAACGGATGCATGGGCTTCCATCATCTGTTCTTCGCCGTAGTCAAAGTCGATGTGATTGCCCGTGAGCATATGGAACAGGGCGGTATAGTTGCTTTCGAGAATGTGGACGTGCGTCGCGGATGCATCGGGGGAGATCCAGTTTGCCCAGCCGCGGTATGCCTGCGCCCAGACGGATTCAATCGGATTGAGTACGAGCACATCACAGACGGGTGTTCCCTCAGTCATGAACGCGCCAAAACGGGCAAAGTACGTTTCCACCTCGCTGTAATAGCGATACCACGGGGACTGGTGGAGAATGGACGCGGGATAGTCACGCTTGGATTCGCCTTCCATCGTGTACCACGACAGATGCTGACAGCGCAGATTGATGCCGAACAGTGCCTGCCAGTCGCCGACTGCCTTGTGGCTCTTGAAGTTAAACTGCCAGCCGGTACAGCCGTAAAGCTCCGAAAGAAGCCACTTTTTGCCAAGCTGACGCGCGGCGGAGGACAGCTGCTTGACGATCCAGTAACAACGGTTATACTCGGTCAGAACGTCGACACCGGGAGCACCCATGTATTCATAGAAACGCATCAGAGAACCGTGCGGGACGGACTGATTCGTTAAAGAGTCCTCATGAAGCACGTGTCCCGTGAACGCGATGCCGTTGTCATTGCACCAGTCGTTGATGGGCTTAGCAAAGCGTTCCAGAAACAGATTGTCGGCAAGGTCAAACCAGAAGAGCTTGACCTTTGAGAGACGTTCGCCGTCCATGCGATAGAAAAGCTCGGGAAGAACGTCCTGCGCACGGAATCCGTATCGCGTTTCAAATTCCGCAAAGAAGTCATCCGTCCAGCACATCGAGCAGGTGAGCGTATCACCGTCACGGCGCAGATTGTCCATTGCTTTGCCGCGGTGGGGTTCATCGGTGAAGATACCCTTGATGGAGGTTCCGAGACGTTCACCGCATTTTGCCTTGTACTGCTCGTGTGTCATTTCGATGAAGCGATCGACAGCGGCGCGGCTCATCGTGTCAATGTAGGTATTGCCGTTGTAATTGGAATTGGGGCGATCTGGGACGATTTTGAACGAAAGCATACGGATGGTACCGGGTTTACCTGCGGTTTCTGTTTCAAGAGCAGAGCAGACTGCCAAAGCATCCTCATCGGTACCGATCATGCGGTAACCCCACAGATCGACTCCGTCAATGCGTGCGGCAAAGCAGTAAAGCATTTCATCATCGCGCACAAAGGTATCGGGCGACTGTTCACAAAGGACGATCGACTTCATGCGGTATTGCGGGTCTTGTGTAACCATACCGCCTGCAGAACCGGACGGCCAGCGGTCTTCGTCATAAAGCCATGCTTCCATGCCGATGCGCGCACCCTCGTCAGCGCCTGCATTGATCAGATCAAACCAGTCCTCGCCGAGATATTCGGTGATCAGACCTGCGCGGGAGTGCATGAAGTAACCGCCCAGACCCATTTCCTGCATGATATTGATCTGACGGCATACCTCTTCCTCACGCAGCTCTCCGTTCCATGACCAGAACGGTTTTCCGCGCCATTCGGCACCGGGATTTTTGAAAAGTTCATATAAGTTGGTTTTGCTCATAGCAGCCTCCTGTTGGTTGTAGTATGATAGCTTAATTATACAGCATTTTTTGACTTTTTGCAAGTAGGCTTGCGTGATTCGTTGGAAAGATATAGCGTTTTCCTTGACAAGCCGTTCGGTATCGTGTACAATAGGAGCAGAGGAGTGTGATGACATGTCAAAAAAGATGAGCCGTGAGGCGCAGACTGCCCGCTATTATCGCAGACGAAAAATCAGGCGTATCTGTACGTTTGTACTCGGTATTGTGATTCGTTTGCTTGCGATTGGTGTGACTGCGGTATGTGCGTACCTTGTTTTTTTCGACGCGGAAGCGATTACGCTCAAAGGAATTGCCGCCGCGGCATTGTTCGTACTCTTGTATGCGCAGTGTGCGTCATTTTCCATGCTTGGTCTGCGTCTGTTTTCGCGGCGGGAAACGAGAGGGCGCGGTCGTCTTGCGTTGTCTGCGGTGATGATCTGTGCGCCGCTGTACTTCGTTGTGCTTGTCATTTCGATCATTCCGCTGACGGAGCGTGCGGCGTTTTTCCTGACGGTGTTTCCTGCCGTGATTTTGAATGTACTGCCGATGGAGTCGGTGCGGGATGAATGTTCACTGCGCGGATTTCCGACGACACTGTTCTGGGGAATCCAGATTCTGATGCAGATGGGCGTATTTGCCGTCGGACAGCTTTACGGTCAATATTTACTTTCTCAATGGGGATGATGTTTCTTGCCCTCCAATGGATTCGGCGGGGAAATATCCTCTTTTTTTGCGCAAAATCACATGAAAATTTTGAAAACCCCTTGCAAAATAACGAAAAAATTGGTATAATATTAAAGTTAGTATGCATTTTGGAAACTGAAAATTAAACATAGAAACTATAGGAGCGATCATGGCTAAGTATCAGAACGAAATTGAAAGACGGCGAACCTTCGCCATCATCTCCCACCCTGACGCAGGTAAAACAACATTAACCGAAAAATTCCTTCTGTACGGCGGTGCGATTCAGTCCGCAGGTGCCGTCAAGGGCAAGCAGAGTGACCGTCACGCTGTCTCCGACTGGATGGACATCGAGCAGAAGCGCGGTATCTCGATCACCTCTTCCGTTATGCAGTTTGAATATGACGGCTACTGCATCAACATTCTTGATACACCCGGTCACCAGGACTTCTCGGAAGATACCTACCGTACTCTGATGGCAGCAGACTCTGCGGTCATGGTCATCGACGCGGCAAAGGGTATTGAGCCGCAGACGAGAAAGCTCTTCAAGGTCTGTGCGATGCGCCATATCCCGATCTTCACCTTTATCAACAAGATGGACCGTGAAGCGCGTGATCCGTTTGATCTGCTTGATGAGCTGGAATCGGAATTCGGCATCGGTACGTATCCGATGAACTGGCCGATTTCCTGCGGTGTCAACTTCAAGGGTGTCTACGATCGAAACAAGAAGGCGATTGTCACCTTTGACAATGCGCACAAGGGTCGTGAACGTCTGCGCGGCATCGAATGTGATATCACGAACATCGAAAAGCTCGACGAGCTGATCGGTCCGTACCGCAGAGAAGAACTCGTTGAACAGGTAGAACTGCTCGACGGTGCATGCTTTGACTTTGATCTTGATAAAGTACGCAACGGTACGCTCTCTCCCGTCTTTTTCGGTTCTGCACTGAACAACTTCGGTATTGAGCTGTTCCTTGAAAGCTTCCTCAAGATGACGACCTCTCCGCTGCCGAGAAAGACCGGCGAGACGGTCGTTGACCCGTTTGACGAAGGCTTCTCCGCGTTTGTCTTCAAGATTCAGGCAAACATGAACAAGGCGCACCGAGACAGAATCGCGTTTATGCGTATCTGCTCCGGCAAGTTTGAAAAGGATACCGAATACAAGCATGTGCAGGGCGGCAAGAATATCCGTCTGTCCCAGCCCCAGCAGATGATGGCGGCAACCCGTGAAGCAATCACAGAAGCATATGCCGGCGACATCATCGGTGTCTTCGATCCCGGTATTTTCTCCATCGGTGATACCATCTGCGACAAGAAAATGAACATCGAATTTGAAGGCATCCCGACCTTTGCTCCCGAACGCTTTGCCATCGTTGAGCAGGTTGACTCCATGAAGCGTAAGCAGTTTGCCGCAGGTATGCAGCAGATTGCGCAGGAAGGTGCGATTCAGATCTTTTTTGAGCCGAACGGCGGTCTGGAACGCGTCATCGTCGGTGTTGTCGGTGAACTGCAGTTTGAAGTTCTGGAATCCAGAATGGAAAGCGAATACAAGGTCAAGTTCCGTCGTACGGCAACGGAATACCAGTTCATCCGCCGCTATCTGAACAAGGATGTTCTGCCGACTTCGCTTAACCTTTACGATACAAAGTGGGTCAAGGATGTCCGCGGCCGCGACTATCTGATTTTCCGTTCCGAATGGTGCATCAAGTGGGCATACGAAAAGAACGAAGGCATTGAGCTTGCAGAGTTCGGCACGGCGCAGGATGATGACGATTAAATAAAGCAATCATATAAACAAAAGAAACCGCCCGAAGTGATTTCGAGCGGTTTTGTGTTTCTTATTCGATGGTTTCTTCAAAATTGTTGATGAACTTTTCCAGAGCCTTGGCGTTTGCTTTTTCACGCTTTGCATTATAGGATGCGTAGTCTTCGGTCTTGTTTGCGGCAAGCGTACGCATAATCATACCGGCACCGTTCAGGCTTTCCTGATAGACGTATGCAAGGTCGGTCATTGCGGAGTCGTGGATGACGTCGATGATCTGGGAGGACAGATTGTCACGGGTATACTTGGTCTTCAGCGCGGTTTCGTAATAGATCGGCGTGACTTCGTAGTAGCTGTAGTATGCCATTGCTTCCAGAACGGCGCAGACCGCATCAATCTTGGTACAGGTGGTCGGCAGACACATCAGCGTTGCGATATCGTGAACTGAGGAAAGATATTCTTCCTGATTTTCGTCAAACTTCGGGAACGGAATGATACCGTAGTCGTCCTTCATATCACGCAGATTTTCGGAGGTGTAAAGGAAGCCGGGCAGGAAGAGTGCCTTGCCTTCAGAGAACCATTCGACGTTCTGCAAAGTCGGGTTCGGTTCGACCTTGTTCATCAGAACACCGGGTGCTTCTGCGATCATGTGGTAGATCTTTTCGTAGATGGCGATATTGTGTTCTTCGCCGATGGTCAGATAGGGCATATTGTCCTTGTCACGGCGGGAGAAGACAGAGCCCATACCAAAGCCGAAGGTGTCCATGTTATTGAAGCTGTTGGTGATCAGACCGTACTGGTCGCCATCATCGATCTGGGAGTTGCCGTTGATGTCCATGTAGCCTTCTTCTGCATACTGGAGCAGCTTATCGTGTGTCCACTTACCGTCGAGAACCTCCTGATACAGAATATCCGCATCATCGTAGAGATTGGTAAACAGATTCTTGTTGAAATACATGGAACCGATGCAGCGGATCATGTCAAGCGAAACGTCACCGGTGACAAAGTAGATGTTGGACTGGGAGCCGATGGACATGTTTTCAATGTAAGCCTGCGACCACCACGGCTGGTCGAGTGCCAAAAGTTCCTGATCTGCAAGGTTGAGGAAGCAGTGTTCCAGTGCCAGCTTGGAGGAGTTCCACTGAATGACGTTGTAAAGGTCGTAGGTCGTGTCGCCCGCCATCAGCACCTTGCGGATCGATGCACCGACGTCACCCGATGCAACACCGGTGTCAACGTAATTGAAGGTCATGTTGAGCTGTTCTTCGACCGCCATATTGCGTTCGTAAAGGGATGCTTCGACGATATCACCTTCGGGGTCACCAACGAGGTCAAGGAAGCGTTCTGCCGCGTCGGAGTTCTTGGTAAAGTACCAGACGTTGATGGTTTCGCCGCCAAGGTCGAGGTCTGCGGGAAGAGCGGAAGGAATACGGGGGTCTTCGGTAACCGCTTCGGTGACAGGTGCGCTGTCCTCTGCGGCAGTGGTAACGGGCGCTTTGGTATCGGCAGCATCACCGCAGGCGGTAACGATGCTTGATGCAGCAAGCAGAGCTGCCATAAAGAAAATACGGAGTTTCATCTGTTTCATGATGTAAAATCCTTTCATAAAAAAATTAAAGAATCACCGAACAGATCGGCTGAAATGCTGTGTTCATTATAACATAAACGGATATGGAAGTCAAGGAATTTATGAACATTAACAAAAAAGAAAGCAGTACAGAATCGATATATGATCATAAGTAAAAACTTCCGTATGATTTTTGGGGGAACTCTTGCAAAAACGGGCATTTCATGATATACTGTTAAGAGATCGAAGGAAGGTGCGGAGAGATTATGAGAATTGCAGTCATTACCGGTGCAAGCTCCGGCATGGGACGGGAATTTGTCCTGCAGCTTGCCAAAAAAGAACCGTTTGACGAAATCTGGGTCATTGCCAGATCACGTGATAAATTGGAAGCGCTGGCGGCTGACTGTGCCATTCCTCTGCGGGTCATTCCCCTTGATTTGTCGGACAATGCCTCGTATGATGTCTATCGGGATCAGCTTTCTGCGCATCAGCCGGAGATTGCGGTTCTCGTCAACTGTGCGGGTTACGGCAAATTCGGTCACGCCGGGGAGATTCCGATGGAGGAGCAGCTTGGTATGATCGATCTGAACTGCCGAGCGCTGACTGCATTTACATTGTTGTCTCTCCCTTACTTGAAACGTGGCAGCAAAATCGTGCAGGTTGACTCGCTGTCGGCTTTTCAGCCCGTTCCGTACATGACGGTCTACGGTGCGTCAAAGGCTTATGTGCTTTCCTACAGCCGCGCAATGAATGTGGAACTGAAACCTCGTGGAATCCGTGTGATGGCAGTATCTCCGGGCTGGGTAAAAACCGATTTCTTTGACCGTGCGGAAAAGGACAGAAATGCGCCCGTTGTATCCTATATGAATGTGCTGTATGAACCGGCGGACGTTGTCAGAACCGCGATTCGTGATCTGTACCATACAAAGAAGGATCTCTCCATTCACGGTTTTCCTGTCAAAGCGCAGGTTTTCGGTGTGAAACTGCTGCCGCATAAGCTGATTATGAAGATCTGGATGAATCAGCAGAAGCTGGATCAGAAACAGCCGCAGGATAAGCAATAAATAAATTTTATTTTTATCATAGAAAGGGTATACCAAAATGAAAGAATACAAGATCAAAATGATGGATCACGCGCCGATGTGCCCGAAGTGCTGGAGCCGCATCGAGAAGACAATGATCGACGAATGTGTCTGGATGGACGACTATAAGCCTGTCTGCTATGCGCAGGTCTGCTATGTTAAGGGTGACGGCTTCTATGCGCGTCTGACCTGTGAGGAAACAAATCCCAAGGCGGTTCACGAAGGATTTTTCTCCGACGTTTATAAGGATTCCTGCCTGGAAATGTTTGCAAAGTGGGATGATGCGTCCGATAAGTACATCAACATCGAAATGAACTCCAAGGGTGCCTCTCTGATCGCGCTCGGTGCGGATCGCCATGAACGGACGCGCATCGATCAGCTCTGCGGTCATCCGTTTGAGGTCAAGGCAGAAGTCAAGGAAAACGAATGGAACGTCACCGTTCATGTTACCGAAGAAGACCTTTGCAAGATCTACGGCATGTCCGCGGACAAGTTCGTTCCCGGTTATGTCATTATGGGTAACTTCTATAAGTGCGGCGACGAAACCGATGTCGAACATTACGTCATGTGGAATCCCGTCGGTACGGAAAATCCCGACTATCACAGACCGGAATTCTTCGGCCGCATGGTGATCGAAGCGTAAGATGTTTACAAAAGAGCAGCTGATCGAACAGATCAGAGAAATGGGTGTCGTATCGACCGATACCGTCGTCATTCATACCTCGATGCGTGCAATTGGTGAGGTGGACGGCGGTGCGGATACGGTCATTGACGCATTCTGTGACGTTCTGTGTGATGGACTTCTGGTTGTCCCGACCCATACATGGGCAGTTGTCACCCCGAAGCAGCCCTTCTACGATGTCCGTACCTCGGTTCCCAATATCGGTGCATTGCCTTGTGCTGCGGCAAAACGCACCGACGGTGTACGCTCTCTGCACCCGACCCATTCGATGTGGGCAAAAGGGAAACATGCCGCGGCATTTGTCAGCGGAGAAGAACATGCAGCAACGCCGACTCCGCCCGGATTTGCCTGGGCACGGCTCGGCGATGTCGGCGCAAAAATTTTGCTTCTCGGTGTCGGAAACGATAAGAACACGTTTATTCATACGGTGGATGAACTGTACGATATCCCGGACAGACTGTCCTCGGAGCCGTACACCGTAACCATTCGCGATTACGACGGAAACGAAACGTCACATGCGTATCACGGGCATCATTGCAGCCGTACATGGGATGTATCAAAGCAGTTTGTCAACTTTGAACCGGCGTTCCTTGCCTGCGGTGTTCAGACCATGGGACAGCTTGGCAACGCGGTGGTGCGCATTGTTGACGCAAAGAAGTGCCGCGATACCGTTCTCAAGATTTTCAAGTCTGCGGATGCGGACCCGACGCGCGTTGACAAAGACCTTTGCGTGGAATATCTGGATATTCCCGCGTCCTATTATCTATAAATAGAATCGGCGATGCCGCAGGAAAACTCCTGTGTATCGCCGATTTCATTTTTTAGAATACAAAATTGCCGTTTTCAAATACGGGAACTTCATCACCGTTTTTGGTGATGCCGATGACAGACAAGTCAGCTGTACCGATCATGAAGTCGACATGATTGACAGAATCGTTTCCGCCGCGTGCGTACAGCTCCTCAGTGGAGAGAAGCTCGCCGCCTTTTACGGTATTGGGATAGCATCTGCCGAGCGCGAGATGGCAGGATGCATTTTCGTCAAAGAGCGTGTTGTAGAACAGAATGTTCTGTGCGCGGATCGGGGAATCGTACGGGATCAGTGCAACCTCACCGAGACGGCGCGAGCCTTCATCGGTGTCGAGCAGACGCGTCAGCGCATCCTCACCGACCTCGGCGTGATGTTCGACGACTTTGCCGTCACGGAACGTCAGCGTGAATCGGTCGATCAGACATCCCTGATACGACAGGGGCATCGAGGAAACAACAGTACCGTCCATACGCATACAGTGCGGCATCGTAAAGATTTCCTCGGTCGGCATATTCGGGAAGTAGACATAGCCGTCATTGGATTTTTCACTTCCGCCATACCAGATATGATCCTCCGGCAGACCGATTGTAAAATCGGTGCCGATACTGTTTTGGAAACGGAGTGCGGAGAATGCATATTTGTTGAGTTTGCCGGCACGACGCTTGAGAAGGCGATCGTGCTTTTCCCATTTTTTCACGGTGTCGCCGCGGCTGATGCGTACAGATTTGAAAATTGCATCCCAAAGCAGACGGATTGCCTGCGCGTCTGTGACGTCGGGGAAGATTTTCTTTGCCCATGCTGCGCACGGATAAGCGACGATCGTCCAGCGCAGATCGCCTGCGTCCATGATATCGTAGAATTCCTTGAGTGCTGCACGGCGTGCTTTTGCAGACGCAAGGAGCTTTGCACCGTCAACACCGGAAAAGGCTTCGGGGTCTTCTGCGATGATGGAGATGGCAACCGTACCTTCACGCGCATAGTAGTTGCTCTGTTCTGCCTGCCATGCGGGAACGGTCTCAAACTGGGACAGTGCCGCGTTTTCATAACGGATACGGGCAGCCTGCGTATCGGAATACTGCATGATGACGTCTTTTGCGCCGCATGCAAACGCTTCTTCCATCACCATCCGACCGAAATCGGCGGCGATGATCGGACAGCGCACGATCACATAGATACCCTCGGATACATTGACACCCTGTCTGACGGGCAGACGGGCATATTCGCGGAGTTTTTCATCAAAAGCCATAATGGGATTCCTTTCAGGTCAATGGGTGCGGTTGAGAAGATAGTCGGCGAGGTCACAAAGGACATCGCGCGCAGGGAAGAGGGACAGTGCATTTTTCGCCTGCTCGGTCAGGTCGGTAGCATAATCGAGTGCCTGTTCCACCGACATAAAGGTTAAGAATGTCGTTTTGCCCGATTCCTCATCGGAGCCGATCGGTTTGCCGAGATCCTCTTCGGTACCGACAGCATCAAGACGGTCATCGATGACCTGGAATGCCAGACCGATGTTTTCGGCATAGGTCACAGCCGCCTGATAGCGGACATCGTTGGAATCGGTGATGCCGGCAGAAAGACAGCCGAGCAGACATGCCGCACGGATCAAAGCCCCTGTTTTCTTTGCGTGCATTTCGAGCAGTGCTTCAAAGTCGAGACGTTCTTCCTCGCCCTTCATATCGAGCATCTGACCGCCGATCATGCCAAAGCAGCCGGAAGCGCCAGCAAGCACACGGACGGCACCGGGGATGATCTCTGCGGGAATGGCAGGGGAAGACGCGACGTTAAACGCTTCTGTGAGAAGTGCGTCACCCGCGAGTACAGCAGTTGCTTCTCCGTATACGATATGGTTGGTAGGCTTGCCGCGGCGCAGATCATCGTCGTC
This sequence comes from Clostridia bacterium, assembly GCA_017558715.1. Classification (GTDB taxonomy): domain Bacteria; phylum Bacillota; class Clostridia; order Oscillospirales; family CAG-272; genus RGIG3925. The sequence goes on from JAFYTT010000262.1 coordinate 10,186, forward strand.
CATGCACGGCAGGTCGTCGTGAATCAGGGAATAGGTGTGAATCATTTCCAGCGCACATCCCAGATCCAGCGCGATTTCCTCGTTTCCGCCGAACAAACGGCAGAACTGGAGTGCCAGGAACGGACGGATGCGCTTACCGCCTGCGAGAAGGCTGTAACGGATGGATTCAAACAGCTCGGGATAATCGCGGTCAAAATCGCGGGTGAGCGCGTCAAGTCGTTCTTCAATCAGGAGTGCATCTTCTTTGAGTTGTTGGTCAATGGACAGCATATCAGTATTCCTTTCGTCAGAATGTCATTCGGTTGCAAAATCGCGTTCGACAATATCGCCGTTTTCCGCGCGGGTGAGTACCTTGATCTGCGCTTCTGCGGCATCGAGCTTTTCTGTGCAGAAGCGGACAAGAGAAATGCCTTCTTCATACAGGGCAAGCGACTGATCGAGCGGAGCGGAACCGCCTTCCAGCGCAGATACAATTTCGTTCAGACGGGCAAGTGCCGTCTCAAAAGACTTCTCTTCTTTGTTTGTTTTTTTCGTGGGTTCTGTGGTGGATTGTGTATTTTTCTCGGTATCAGTCATGATCGGATTCTCCCTTGGTATGGATTTTGTCGGCGTGGGCATCGATGATACCGTCGGACAGATGCAGATGCAGGGTATCACCGACAGCGACATCACGCGTCGATCGGATGGCCTTGCCGTCTTCATCAAACACGGCACTGTAACCGCGTGTCAGAACGGAGAGCGGGTTCAGCGCCTCCAGTTTTCCGGTAAGCGACAAAAATGTGGATCTGTCGGCGGTGATGTGCGCGTTCATCGCATGATGAAGTGCGGCGGCGGCAGGATCAAGCGCTGTGTGTGCATCACGGATACGACGTTCCGCGGATAGCACCAGACGTGTGGTCAGCGCATCGATGTCCATGCGGCGGTTTTGTAAGAAGGAGTCGGGCGCCTGCAATACGCGCTTTTCGGACAGGGACCGCAATGCCAGCCGTTCCGTTTTCAGTTTTGCATGGATATGGGTATCGAGTGTGTCGCGATACAGCCGGAGCTTCTGAGAAAGTTCCGTGCAGTCGGGAACGGCAAGCTCCGCTGCAGCAGACGGTGTCGGTGCGCGAAGATCGGAGACAAAATCGCAGATTGTGAAATCGGTTTCGTGACCGACGGCGGAGATGACGGGAATGTCGGAATCGGCGATGGTTCGTGCGAGTGTTTCGTCATTGAACGCCCATAGCTCCTCAAGAGATCCGCCGCCGCGTCCGATGATGATGACATCGACCGACTGATATTTGTTGAAGTAACGGATACCCGAGGACAGCTGTTTCGGTGCGCCATCGCCCTGGACGAGCGTCGGGAAGAGCACCATTTTTGTCATCGGCGATCGTCGGGACAGAATGTTGATGATATCGCGGACCGCAGCACCTGTCGGCGAGGTGATTACACCGACAGCAGAAGGGAACGCCGGAATCGGTTTTTTGCGGGATTCGTCAAACAAACCTTCTGCCGACAGCTTGGTTTTCAGCTGTTCAAAGGCGGCGGAAAGTGCTCCGAATCCGTCCGGCTCCATGGAATCACAGGAGATCTGATACTGTCCAGACGGTGCATACACTGTGATTCTTCCGTGGACAATGACACGCATGCCGTTTTCGGGACGGAATTTGAGCCGCATTGCGGAGGATTTGAACATGACGGCACGCAAGACGCCTGTTTCGTCCTTAAGCGAAAAATACATGTGTCCCGACGTATGATACGCCGTCAGATTGGAGATTTCACCAACAATATAGACGGAATCAAGAACCGGCGAATCCTCAATCAGGTATTTGATGTATTCGTTGATCTGCGCAACGGAAAATACCGCGGTTTTCGGGTCAGTCTGCATGGGAATCCTCTGTGCTGACAGGCTTGTCAAGCGTTTCAAAGATCATCGCCCAGACATCGTCATCCTGTACCGTCATGCGATTCCAGTCGTAGCTGTTTTTGAATGTAGTTTTCTGTGCTTCTGTCACAAGTTGTTTATTCTTTATCGCGGTTTGGTACTGAGCAAAAAATTCGTCCTTGTATTTCACGGCATCTGCGGTGTAGTTGGGATTGTGTGCTTTGTTGGATAACAGAACAAAACGGGTATTGGGGCGGTCGGAAAGCGCATCACGAAGCAGCTTGAAGTGATATTCTGTGCGCACGACAGGGTCATCGGCAGAGTGCAGAATCAGAACGTGTGCTGCAGTTTTCCAAAGCGACTCTCTTGCATCGCGGTCATAGAAATCGGGATTCTTGGCGCGTTCCTCTGCGGAAAACTTCTTTGCATACCGTGACAGCATCGGCGGGAGCATATTCTCGATGAGCTGTGCAGGGCTGATCGGCGGCGCGAGTGCGATCAAATGTGTCACCTCGGGGTGAAGCGACGCAATGTTGACGGTGGAAAGGCCGCCCCAGCTGTGTCCGATAACGGAGATCGGAAGTGCGGCATACGCGGGATCTGCCTGCAGAGCACCAATGACATCATTACAGTCAATCAGAGACTGTACAAACCCGCCGGTATCACAGCCGCCGGAGTTCATGCAGCCGGTGTGGTCATAAGCATAGACGCGGTAACCGTGTGCACAAAGCCGCTCGATTTCCTTCATGTAGCCGGTGTGCCCCGATCCCATGCCGTGCTCAAAGACGACAATACGGTCATCACGGTATCCGTCGTAGAAGTAAAAATAACCGTCCAGCTGATGTCCGCGGCTGGATTTCACAGGATAAGCTGTCTTTTGGAGTCCCGGAAAATCATCGGCTGTGAAATAGAAGACGGCACCAGTATCGTCAGCACGGGTATAGATCGAGTCGGTGATCTTTTTTTTCAGAAAGCGGTAAAGCATGTTCCATCGTCCTTTCTATCAAGTTTATGTTATTCCCAAAGCGTAAATTCCAAAAACAAAACTCCCATCATGAGATTCAGTATGGTCGCTGCTATGAGCAGGAAACTGCGTTTGAGGCGCGGAAGTCCTTTTGTGGTTTTGAAAAGGAGAATTTCTGTTGTGAGGATTAACAGATAAAACAGGATGCGTGCAAGGGAATTTGCGGAGAAGTATTCTCCAACGAGAAGACCGTTTTCATCCTCAAACGGTCTGCCGGAAACAAGCAGCGGAAGGCTCACATAGCGGTTGACTGGCGCATAAATCAGTGTAAAGAGCGGGGAGAGAAACAGCGGCCAAAGCCGTTTGTTCCAGCTTGTAAGGAAGAACAGCGGCTCCTTTTTCGGTATTGGCGGCGGATTCTTTGCCGCATCGACTTTTTTCTGTATCGTATCGGCGTATTTTTCTTTCATGACAGTGTTTGATCGGCAAGATAAGCACGACAGGCGAGCAGTGATGTGCCGACGGCGTTATCTGCAGAAAAAGCGGGTTCGGCAAAATAGGCACGGCTGCCGTTTGTTTTACAGAATTTTGAGAGTGAAGTACGCATCAGCTTGTTGGACATGACACCGCCCGCATACAAAACGGGATGGTGCGGATACATCGAAAGGGCATTTTCTGTCATTTTGATCAGCGTTTTTTCAAGGAAGGAAAACACAAACGCGGCAATGGCTGAATCGGAGGCTCCTTCGCGGTGCATTTTCTGTGCCAGATTTTCAAGACCCGATAAATTGCAGTCGCAGCCGCGGACACAGATTTTCGGAGAGGGAATCTTCTCGGTGTACGTTTTGGCAAGCGACTCCAGCGCTGGTCCGCAGGGGAAGGACAGTCCGAGCATCACACCGACGCGGTCGATTGCCTGTCCTGCATGAAGGTCGAGAGACGTGCCGAGCATTTCGATTTCGTAGCGGTTATCGGACGGGGAGACATGCAGAAGGTCTGTCGTACCGCCCGAAACATGGAACGCAAGGAATGGGGAGGTGGACAATGAATCATCCTGAGCGCCATTTTCTGTGGTGACAGCGGAATACGCGGCAGCAGCGATATGCCCTTCCTGATGAGAGAACGTATAATACGGAACGCGCAGAGAAGCCGCAATGCCGCGTGCGACGTTTTCACCGGCAAGGAAACACGGCATATAAGAACCTTCCTGACGGCGCGGTGTCGTGGAACAACCGACGGCGACGATTTCATCTTCGTCAGTCAGTGTTGACAATAACCGTTCCATCAAAGGCGGCAGGTTGCAGGTATGGGCAAACAGCGCATCCGATTGTCGCAGACCTCGCTCTCCTGCACGGACCGTCAAAAGCTGTTTTTCCTGTTTTATGAGAAAACCGCCGGATACATGTCCCCGATCCGGAGTGCTGCATGCGGCGGAAGTCGTATAATTGCTTGTATCAATGGCGAGGATGACTTTGCGTTTTGCTGTCATCTCACACCAGTCCTTTGTCTTTTGCAACCGCGTTGACAACACCGTTGATAAAGGAGGGTGCTTTGTCGTGGTCGTAAATTTTCGCGATTTCCAATGCTTCGTTGATAGCAACGGATGCGGGAACATCGTCGGAGTAGAGCATCTCGTAAATGCACATGCGCATGATGGCACGGGAGACCTTGGAAAGGCGCTCCATCTTCCAGCCGACTGCATGAGCGGAAATCAGATCATCAAGCTCGGACAGGTGCTCCTCCATGCCGAAGAAAACGGCACGGACATAATCATTTTCTTCAAACGCACGGTCTTCAATGGCTTCGTTATAAATGGCAGCAAAAGAACCGTCACGGTGAAAATCTGCTTCGTATACCAGGGAAAAGATGATTTCCCGCGCTTCACGTCTTGTCATAATCGCTCCTGTCTTTCAGACGAAAAATTTAGATTTTATACTTATTATATTATAACAGAAAACAGCGTTCCTGTCAAGAATTATCGATAATTTTTATAAAAAGTGGTGGGATACCGTATGAAGAACCCGATTTGCAGCAGCGGAGCGGTGGGAAATTGCAGAGATGCGGTCAATTCTTTGGATTGCTGCATATCATGTTAGAGGCGGTAAGTGGATACCGCTTTGCAACAATTCAAGCGAAATACGGAGGAATCAATCATGGGAGATAACAGATGTGCATCCCCGGGCGTCAAATCCGACGGATTCGGATGCGGTCACAGCGATGCGGTCTACATCGACACCAACCGGATTCTGGACAGCTGCCGCGATAAGGACTGCTTTGAAAATGTACGCGTTTACCTTTCCGATATCGGACAGGAGATCATAGACCGTGCATCGTCTGTCCGTGCGAAGTGCGCGGAAATTGTGGATACCTGCATTGCTGTTTCACCGATGAACTTCAACCGCGGGTTCTATCAGATCAATGTGCGCATGTATATCCGCATGGAATTTGAGACCTGCGTCGGCGGAAAAGCGCAGTGTGTTGACGGGCTTGCCGTTGTAGAAAAATCGGTGATTCTGTTCGGCGGAGAAGGGCATGTGCGTATTTTCCGCTCCAAAGCGCAGAACGGTCCTTGCTGTGACGGATTTGATGCCTCTCACACAGGTGACGACAATCTGCCGCAGGCGGTATTCGAGGTTGCAGACCCGGTTGTCCTGTCGGCAAGAATCGTCGAGAAATGCAGCTGTCAGATCATTCCCACGCCGTGCGGTTGTGCCTGCGGATGCTCCTGCTCCGGGGATATGCCGGAATCGGTTCTGCACTGTCTGGGCGGTACGGTCTGCTGTTCTGACGATGTGGAGCATCTTCTGCTGGTTGCCATCGGCTTTTTCTCGGTCATCCGCATGGAGCGGCCTGCGCAGTTCCTTGTCAGCGCTGCAGAATATTGCGTGCCGGATAAGGAATGTGTCTTTGCGGAAGACGACGATCCCTGTGCCGCATTCCGCCGGATGGCGTTCCCTGTGGAGCAGTTCTGTCCGCCGAGTACAGCAGGTCACCATGCTCGCTGTGATGATGACCGTGAGCACGGCCGTGGATGTGCCGACTGCGGACGAAGATCATAAGCGGCAGTCTCAATGTAAACAAAAAACGGCTGCCGTTGCGATAACGGCGGCCGTTTCAGATGTTTGTAGCAATTTGGATTACTGCAGGAACTGCTGGAGTTCAGCGGGCAGAGCAGCAGGAGCGATGGAGGAGGTGATGACGCAGTTGATGTTGTTTGCGTTGACGAAATCAGCGATTTCCTTGACAGCAAGTGCGAATTCTTCGACGTTGTCGCGGCAGATCTTCAGCGCGGAGTCGACAAAGATATCGGTGATGTCATGGTTGGAAGCAACAATACCGCAGATAAAGCCGTACAGTGCCTGACCGTCACTGATCGCATATTCCTTTGTATCAATCAGACGAACCTGATGCGTGATATCGAACTTCAGTTTATCGCCCTGTTCGAGACAGACAACGGCACCGTTGGTGTTGTTCGGCGCAGTGTTTACCATTTCGATCAGAGTCTTGGTCTTGCCGGAACCTTTGAGGCCAACAATCAGTTTTAACATAAGTATACTCCATTTCTCGACAGGTTCATGTGAGTTTCCTGTCCGGTTCGTTTGTATGCAGACATCCTGTCGATTTATGCACTGCCGAGCCGGATAGTACATATATATCATACACGAAAACCGAGAAAAAATCAAGAGGTTCTTCATCAATTTCCGCTGTGAAATCGAAGTTTGTTAAGTGCTCCAAATATTACCCCTCGTATTTGTGACATTTTCACAAAAAAGGGTCGGAACCTTATTCGCCGATGCGTGCTTCGAGTTCTGCCTTTGCTTCTTCGTAGCCGGGCTTGCCGAGGAGCGCGAACATGTTCTTCTTGTATGCTTCGACACCGGGCTGGTTGAACGGATTGACACCGAGGATGTAGCCGGAGATGCCGCATGCCTTTTCAAAGAAGTAAACCATGTAACCGAAGTCATACGCGGTTCTGGAATCGAGTTCGAGAATCATTGCGGGAACACCGCCGTCGGTATGCGCGATTGCCGCACCCTTATATGCCTTGGAGTTGATGTATTCCAGCGTCTTGCCGGTTAAGAAGTTCAGACCGTCGACATTAGCTTCGTCGTTCGGAACGAGGACTTCGACACCGGTATCCTTGATGGAGAGGATCGTCTCAAACATCAGACGTTCGCCTTCCTGGATGTACTGACCGAGAGAGTGCAGGTCGGTTGTGAAGACAACGGAAGCAGGGAACAGACCTTTGTTGTCCTTGCCTTCGGATTCGCCGAACAGCTGCTTCCACCATTCGTTCATCATGGTCATGCAGGGTTCGTAATCAACGAGAATTTCGGTCTTCTTGCCCTTGTTGTGAAGAATATTTCTGTATGCGGCGTACTTGTAGCAGTCGTTGGCTGCAAGATCACAGCCGGCATAAGCCTCACGTGCATCAGCGGCACCCTTCATCATATCATCGATGTCGATACCTGCAACTGCGATGGGAAGCAGACCGACAGCGGTCAGAACAGAGTAGCGTCCGCCGCAGTCATCCGGAACAACGAAGGTTTCGCAGCCCATTTCGTCAGCGAATGCCTTGAGCGTACCCTTTGCACGGTCGGTGGTGATGAACACGCGATCCTTGATGCAGTCCGGACCGTACTTCTTGATGAGCATGTCACGGAAGATACGGAATGCGATCGCCGGTTCAGTGGTTGTGCCGGACTTGGAGATGACATTGAGGCATACATCCTTACCCTCGCAGATGGAGAGCAGCTCAGCTGTCGCCTGTGCGGATATGTTGCAGCCGGCGAAATAAATGTCGGGCGTGTCCTTCTTCAGGTTGTTGTAATAGGGGCTCTTGCAGAACTCGATTGCCGCACGTGCACCGAGGTAAGAGCCGCCGATGCCGATGACGATCAGAATGTCGCAGGAGGACTTGATCTTTTCGGCAGCAGCCTTGATGCGGGTAAATTCTTCCTTGTCATAATCGACGGGAAGATCGACCCAGCCGAGGAAGTCATTGCCGAGACCTGTTTTGCCATGCAGCTTGTCGTGCGCGGACTTGACGGAATCTTCGATTGCGCCGAGCTCATGTTCGCCGACAAATCCAGCGAGAAATTTGTCATTTAACTTGATTGCCATGTGTTGTACCGTTCCTTTCGGGTGAAATCTGCCGTCGGTCATTTGCCAGTGACAACGCCGACAGCAGATCATTCTTTTCGAGAATAATCATATAAATGATACAGGAAACAGTATAAAATTGCAACAGGATATTATAACGAAAATGTGAACAAATTGTAAATCAGTATCATCCTTCAACATTGGGTGATGCGGTCATGGGAGAACAGCAGAGGGAAAACGCAGAAAGCATACGACGGAACAGTTCGAAAAATCCGATGCGCGGGACGTCCTCGGTTACGGTAATCTCTGCAGTCCCGACAATCTCGCCGTCGACCGTATAGGTGACTTCTCCGACGATATCGCCTGCCGCAAACGGTGCTGACAAAATTTCCTTGCAAACGGTATCCGTCTGCAGCTTTGCGGCATCCTTTTTGGATAACAGGATTGTGATCGGAGCACAGACGGTTTGACAGTGGTCTTGTGTTCCGCCGTGTACGGAAAGCGTAGGACCCTCAGCGGCAGGACGGGTAACAATGCTCCATGCGGAGAAGCCCCAATCGAGCAGGGACGCGGCAAGGGAATTGCGGGCATCTTTGGTGGAGGATCCCATGATAACGCAGATCAGATGCATCCCGTCGCGTTCTGCCGTTGCGGAAATGCAGAAGCCGGCTTTCGATGTGGAGCCTGTTTTCAAGCCCGTACATCCGCGGTAGAAGCGAACAAGACGGTTGGTATTGGTCAGACCGAACGCACCGCCGCGGATGGAGTCCATCCAGATTGTGGTGTAATCAAATACCTTTTTGTGCCGCAGAACTTCGCGAGACATAATGGCGATATCGCGTGCGGAAGTCAGATGTCCGATATCCTCATCATCAAGCCCATTGGTGTTCTTGAACGTTGTATTATGCATGCCAAGCTCAGCGGCACGTTCGTTCATGCGGGCGACAAATGCCTGCTCCGAGCCGCAGACGTGCTCTGCAAGCGCAACCGCCGCGTCGTTTGCCGATGCTACGATGACGCTTTTCAGAAGATCGTCAACGGTCATCTCCTCACCAGCCTTGAGATAGACCTGCGAGCCGCCCATGGTCGATGCATAATCGGAGATTCGCACCGAATCCGAAAGTGAAATAGAACCCGCATCGATGGCTTCCAGTACAAGCAGCATGGTCATAACCTTGGTGACCGATGCCGGCGGCAGGGCAGCATCTGCGTTCTTTTCAAACAGGATCTTGCCGGTGGATGCCTCCATGAGAATTGCGGATTTGGCATCAATTTCAGAAAAAGCAGATGAGGCATCGGGAATCTCGGCGGCAAATGTGCAGACTGACAGGGGGGATAGGAAGAGAAAATAGCATAAAAAAATACAGCAGAACCGTTTTAGCATAAGGGTTTCTCCTTTACGTTCGGGTTTTGCTGTATTCTATGCGATTTTCAGGCAACAAATACCTGCAGTGCTTCGGCAAGTGCTTCGGCATCTGCTTTTCTTGCATCGGAATGGATCTGGACGTTGACGGGTTTTGACAGGTCGAGCGAGAAGATCCCCATAATCGATTTTGCATCGACAAGGTAACGTCCTGCCGCGAGGTCGACATCTACGGGCGATGCAGATGTGATTGCGACGAAACGGCGGACATCGTCCATCTTGGAAAGACGGATATCAAACGTAATCATGGTCATCCTCCTTACGATTGAAACAGAAAAAGAGCACAATTAGAGTGCTCTTTTCTTAAAGCGATCAAACTTAAGCTTCTTCTTCTGCCTTGTATGCAGTGTAGGTGTAGGTGATAACGTCGCCGTCCTTGATGGTAGCTTCGTTCGCCTTGGAAGTAGCTTCTTCGCCGTTGACAGTGAAGACCCAGTACATGAACGTACCGTCTTCCAGCTGGGTGTCAGGATAGCCTGCGATGCTCAGCTCATAGCGATCGGACCAAGCAGCACCGAGATCGGGATAAGTTGCGTTTGCTTCGTTGACAGCAAGTTCAACGGTCGGGGTTTCTGCATTGACCTTGAGTTCGTAGGTAACGAATTCGGAGCCATCATTGAGGACGAACTTCAGGGTGACGGTGATGTCATTTGCAGAGGTACAACCAACGCACATACCGATCATCATGACGCACGCCAGAACAAGCGCAAGAATTCTAAACTTTTTCATTTGAGATTTCCTCCTTAAAAATATAGATTTGGTATTTCCTTTTACGTGGAGAATACCGTTTCTCGTAGGGAGATTATACTATGAAATTCCGTTTTTGTCAATAGGTATTTTGTGAAATGTCTTCGACTTTGTAAAAAGTTGCCAAAATACAATTTGAATTTCTGATGGAAAAAGCATCTAATTGTTCATGTTGTATAATATTGTTCTGACAGCAAACCAATCGAATTCGACATCCAATCAGAAGTCTGCACACAAAAATACCAAAAGTGCATTCCAGATACCGCCGATGAGCAGCAAAAAACCGAGCGGCGGACATTGTCTTCCGGTTCTGTATACGGAAAGAAGGGCAGAGACAGCACATACGGCGGCTGAAATCATGCAAAAGAACGGCGGCATGCGGTACAGCAGCATCAGCGCCCACAGAAAGGAAAGCAAAAGATGCAATGTGCAGATCGGAACAAGGATAAACAGACCGCGCATACAGATATCACGCCGTGACGACAGAATGACGGCGGCGCAGAATGACGGAAGTGCGCAGGAAAACAGAACCCAGAGCACAAGAAAGATTCCCCGGCAAAGATGCGGTACAGCGGCGGGAAAGAACAATGCCTTCCATCCAAGCAATGAAGCAAGCAGCAGACCTGGCAGGAGCGCGGTCAGAAAGCAGAACAGAAAAAGCGGCTTTGACAGACCGCAGAACAACTGGATCTGTGCAATACGAAAAGAGCGGCTGATGCGGCGGCAGAATTTCACGATTTGTCCTCCCATGCGGTGTTAGTGTTGTCCGTCGGACAGAAATTTATTCCAAGGTATGGATTTTCGGCGGAATTTATGATATAATTGAGAAAACATTTTATTTTGCAAGGAAAGCAGGGGATGGGAACATGATCCTGATTATCGCGGAAAAACCGAGTCTCGGACGGAACATCGCAGCCGCGCTCGGAGCAGGACGCAAAGAAGAAGGTTGTCTTGTCGGTGAACAGTATATTGTCACATGGGCATTCGGGCATCTCTTTTCACTGTGTGATATTGAAGACTATGAAGAAAATCCACCGGAAAAGCCCCGTTGGACGCTGGATAATCTTCCGTGTATCCCCGCGGATTTCAAATTCCGTCTGCGCGGTACCGAGAAAAAGAAGGCGAAAAAGAAGTCTTCCAAAGCAAGTGGAAAAAACGCCTGGGGAGACGACGGGATTCCGAAGCAGTTTGCGCTGATCGAATCGCTGTGCCGCCGCGATGATGTGACGGCAATCGTCAATGCGGGAGACGCCGACCGTGAGGGTGAGATCATCGTCCGTCTGATTCTTCAGAACGCGATGGCGGCAAAACGCGGCAAACCTGCTGTGAACAAACCGCTTTACCGTCTGTGGCTGCCGGACCAGACCGAGCAGACCATCCGTGCCGCGGCATCTGCTCTGACACCGGAATCGGAATACGACAACCTTGCCAATGAGGGATATGCGAGAACGTATGTTGACTGGCTGTACGGTGTCAATCTGACGCGGTATGCTACAATCCGATGCGGCACACTTCTGCGTGTCGGACGTGTCATTGTACCGATCGTTCGTGCCATTTATGACCGCGACATGGAGATCCGCAATTTTGTGCCGCGTCCGTATCTCTGTGTACAGTCCAGGGAAAAGACGCACGGTCAGGTGTTGGAGCTGACATCAAAGACGGAGTTTGACGCAGATATAGAGGGCAGAGAAGCGGCACAGGCACTGTGTGACCGCTACAACGCCTGCGACGCGGTTGTGACGAAGCTGACGAAAAAGCGCGAGATCATTCCGCCCGGAAAGCTGTACTCTCTGTCGGCACTGCAGAATGTCCTCGGTAAAAAATACAAAATGCCGATGGACAAGAGCCTTGCCGTTCTGCAGAAGCTGTATGAAGAAGGCTATGTCACCTATCCGCGAACCAACTCCGAATACCTTGCAACGGCGGAAAAGGAAAAGATTGCCGATATCATTGCCAAGGTGCGCGGCATCGGTTATCCTGTCATGATGAAGGATTCAAAGCGCATCTTTGATGACAGCAAGATCGAATCGCACTCTGCGCTGACACCGACCTACAAGATTCCGTCCAAGGACAGACTGTCGGAGGACGAAAATAAGGTCTATTCGACGATTTTCCGTCGGTTTGCGGCGGTGTTCTGCGAGCGGGATTGTGTTGCCGAAAAGACGGAGGCGGAAATAACGCTGTTTGAAGACGGAGTTGCGCTTGAGGTCTTCCGTCTGCGCGGAACGGTGATCGTCGAAGAAGGCTGGATGAAGTATGACGATGCGCCGAAAAAGCACAAGACGCTGCCGAAGCTGGAAGAGTCCGAACACGTGAAAACCAACTTTGTTGTCGTGGACAGAGAGACCAAGCCGCCGGAGCATTACACGATTGAGACCCTCAATAATTATCTGAAAAATCCGTTCAAAGACGATAAAACGTCAAAGAAAAAGGCTCTTGCCGCACTCGGTGTTGCGGAGGATGACGAAACGGAAGGCGACGATACCGAGGATTACCGCGCGATTTTTGAAGGTCTTGAACTCGGCACGGAAGCCACACGCACCGGCATCATCGACAACGCGCGCCAGTCCGGCTACATCCAGCTGAAAAAAGATGTCTATACCATTCTGCCCGACGGAGAGTTTCTGATCGAATCGCTTGGGAAGATGGAAATCACAATGGATAAGTACAAGACATCGATGCTTGGCAGATCGCTGAAGCGCGTGTTCCGCGGAGAGGATACGGTGGATGACTGTGTGGCACTTGCCGCAAAGGAGATCAGAGAAATTTTTGATAAACGCGAATCCACGACCGTCACCAAAGTTCCGTATCAGCCGAAAGGAAAGCGCGGAGGCAAAACCACCGCAAAGGACGCTGCTTATAAGGGTCCGATGATCCGGGCAGGTGCATGTCCGCTTTGCGGCTGTGATGTCGTGCGCGGGTCGTATGCATGGGGATGTATGGGCTACAAGGCGGGATGCGGGTTCCGCTTGTCGGCGATCATTCTGTCGCATACCTTCACGCCGGAAGAGGTCGCCGTGTATCTGGAAACAGGACGCACGCCGCTGATCAACGATTTTGTTTCCAAAAAGAATACGAAATTTTCGGCTTATCTGCAGAGAGATGGCGCTGATGCGAAATTCGTCTTTGAAGAACGGAACAGAACGGGCGCATCGGGGGCTGTGGAAGTCAGCGGAGAAGATGCACCGCCTCCGACCGAAGCGCCTCCTCCTCCGGAAGAGTTCTGATGTTATACTCCCGAAACGATTGATGACGTTGATTGCCTTGGTGAAATGCACAAAAATCAAAATCGGTTTTTGTGGAAACAGCGGATTGACGAACGATTGGAAAACAGGTATAATTATAACAAAAATATTGTAGTAAGGCGGATATTCTGCCTTTGGAGGAATCATGACGAAAAAGCGTATATTATCAGGCGCTCTGCTTGCCCTTTTGCTGCTGAGCGCAGCCGCATGCGGGGATGCTGCAGGAGAAACCGTCACCACGCAGAATACAGAAACACAGCATGTGACCGAGGCACCCGTTGAAACGGAAATACCGAAGCTTCCCGCGTCCATTGAGCAGATTGATATGAACGGCTTCGAACTTGGTATCAAGCATCACAATCAGTCTACACTGAACTGGGCAAAAAACAACCTGGAGGTTGAGGAGCAGGACGGTGATCTGTTCAATGATGCCATTTATGAGCGCAACAGAACCATTGAGGAACTCTTCAACTGCAAGCTTGTCATTGAACCTGTTGACTGGATCAATACCAGTGATGTCAGCAAGGAAGTTATGGCAGGCGACTCCACACACGATGTCTGGTATGTCTATGACATTCTGATTCTTGACTGTATTGAATATCTGATGCCGTGGGAAAATCTGGTGAATGTCGATCTTTCCCAGCCGTGGTGGAATCCGTCGGCGACCGATGTGTTTGAACTTGGCGGAAATCATTATGCGGCTGCGGGCAACTATTCCGTTTCCGTTTTGTCCCGTGCATCCGGCTTTACGTTCAACAAGGAAATTTACAATGTGCTCGGCTTTGACAAATCCCTTTATGATTATGTCAACGACAACGAATGGACCGTTGACAAGATGGCGGAGATCTGTATTGCAGGATACGGAGATATCAACGGCGACGGTATGCTTGACGACAACGACAGATACGGCGTCAACGGCTCGTACAAGGAGCTGTATAACCGTCTGATGCTCGGTTCGGGAATCCAGTATGTCAAGATGGATGATAATGGACTTCCTGTATTCTCTCTGCCGAAAGATGAGAGCGCAATCAATAAGATTCTGCACATCATTGATATCTTTTCCGACAGACGCGCCTACGCTTCCCAGGAAGGCTCTCTGCCGGAAACCAACGGTCTTGGCAGTTTGAATGCGGGTACGCTTCTGATGACCATTGACAATCTGAACGGTCTGGAGGATAAGCGAAATCTGGATATGGAGCTTGGCTTTGTTCCGTGTCCGAAGTACGATGCTTCACAGGATCGCTATTATGCGCCTTCCTTTGGTGCTGAGGTTGCGGTGCTTCTGAAGACGCTTCCCGAAGAACGCTGGGAGAATGTCGGTATTCTGATGGAATCCATGAACTACTATTCCGATACGTTTGTGATTCCGATGTACAAGGAAGTTCTGATCAAGACCAAATACGCGCGCGATGAAGAATCGGGTGCGATGCTCGATATTGTCATCGATTCCATCAGTTTTGAATTCGGTCTGAATGCATGGCAGAATACGGTTGCCAATCCCTTTGTTCAGGGGGCAATCATGGGCAACAATGCCAATGTCATGTCGACCCTTGAAAAGATGACAAAGTCGGTCAACAAGCAGATCGAAAAGCTTTCCGAAAAGATCAAAGAGTTTGAATAAACCGCACGGGAATTCCGTTCGTCCTGACGAGATCATGACAGGATGACGGGATTCCCGTTTTTTTGTCCCCAGGTCTTGCAATTTTTACGGAAATATGTTACAATGGAAAAAATTACAGCTTTGGAGTGAGTGAATTATGGCAGGTACATTGGTCATCGGCTTTGTCTTTGTCGACATCAAAGGCTTTGCGGCGGGAGATTACAATCCGCGCGGACGGAATCTCGGTGAGGTTCGTTTTATTCACGGCGGTGTCAGCCGCAACGTCGCGGAGAACATCGCCAATACCGGAATGCCCGTTTCTTTTGCGTCTCTGACCGAGGATTCGGCACTTGGCAACGATGTCAAAAAGCGCCTTTGGGCACACGGATGTGACACGACGTACATGAAGACGGTTGACGCGGGCGGCATCGGCACCTGGATGGTCATCCTGGATGAACACGGTGACGTTGCGGGACAGATCTCCTCCCCTCCCGATACAGCGGCACTGGAGCAGCTGATCCGAGAACAGGGTGAGGAAATGATCGCTGCGTGCGACAATATCATTTTGGAACTGGACACGTCAGAAGCACTCGATGAGATGGTTCTTGCACTGGCAAAGAAGCACGGAAAGCCCGTTTACACCGTTGTCGGCAATATGAGCATCATTCTCTCGCGTCCTGAGTTTGTCTCGGCATTGGACTGCTTTGTCTGCAACGAAATTGAAGCAGGCAGAATCTTCGGTAAAGATCTTACCCAAACATCGCCCGAGGACATGCTTGCACTGTTAAAAGCCCGCATTGCCAAGGTCGGATGCCGTGCGATGGTCATCACCATGGGAGAGCGCGGTTCTGTCTACTATGAACAGGATACGGAACTTGGCGGTATCACACCTGCCATTCCGACAAAGCTCGTCGATTCCACCGGTGCGGGAGATGCGTTCCTGTCCGGCACGGTGATGGGACTTTCCCGCGGATTTGCGCTGTCCCGTGCAGTCGAGGTCGGAACCGCGCTTGCGTCCGCAACGATTCAGACCGAGGAAAGCTGTGCTGCTCCGAATCCGCACTTTTGGGAACAATTTTCAAACTGATCATACTGAGAGGAATATAACGATATGAAACGACTTGACTGTACGCAGTACGGAATCCTACCCGGCGCAGATGTCACCGAGGCGCTATATCAGCTGTTCTGTGACAATCCCCGCGATACCGAATTTGTCTTCGCTGCGGGTGATTACTTCTTCACGCCGCGCTTTACCTATGATTACCGTCTTTCCAATACTGATGTCCTGCCCGAACGAAAACTCGGTATCTGGATGCGGAACATGGAAAATATCGTGCTCGACTTCTCCAGCTCTACCTTGTATTTTGCGGGACAGATGCAGCCCTTCACGCTGGATCACTGCAAAAATATCACGGTGAAACATGCGTTTGTCGACTGGAAAAAGCCGCTCGTTGCGGAAGGCATTGTCCGTGCGGTTGGAGACGGTTATGCCGATCTATATATCGATCCCGTTGTCTTCCCGCACAAATATGAACACGACTGGATTTCCTTTGACACGGGCAACGACGAGTGGTATCGTCTCCATCCCTGGTCATCGATCCAGTTTGATTACAACACCAGATGTGTCCGCCGTGCGACGGGTGACAGCTTTGTACCCGAAGCGATCACACCGCTCGGTGATTCTGTATACCGCTTCAAGGCACGCGGCACGGACAATGTCGGTGTCGGCAACATTCTCGTTCTGCGCCACAACGACCGTATTCACGCAGGCGCGTTCTGCGAAAAGTGTTCCGACATCACCTTTGAGGATATCACGTTCTATTCCTGCGGCGGTCTTGGATGCCTGGCTCAGTTCAGCGAAAATCTGACTTACCGCCGCGTGAACTTCCTGCCGAATACCGCTGCGGGGCGGCTTGTTTCCGGTGGACGCGATGACGGTATGCACATTACCAACAACCGCGGCACGGTCACGATTGAGGAGTGCTCCTTTGTCGGACTCATGGATGACCCGATCAATGTTCACAGCTGCTGTGTCACCGTTTCCGAGGTCGTCGACGCACGTACCCTTGTCTGCCGTTATGAGCATCCGCAGGCGTGCGGTTTCCATTATTGGGCAGAGCAGGGTGACGAAATTGTCTTCATTGAGCGCCGACACATGAACGGCATTGCTAAGGCGTTTGTTGACAGCTATACGCTTGGCGAAACCTACGAAACCTTTACCGTCGTATTTTCCGAAGATCTTCCTGCGGATATTCTCGAAATGGCGAAAACACCGGCGGCACTGTCGCTTGACAATCTGACCAACACGGCGGCATTTGTCTGCCGAAACAACCGATTCGGTTCCTGCCGTGCACGCGGGGTATTGCTGTCCACGCCGAAGCCTGTCCGCATTATCGGAAACATCTTTGCATCTTCCGGTGCGGCAATCCTTGTTGCGGGCGACTCAAACTACTGGTTTGAATCGGGCGAATGTCACGATGTTGAGATTGCGGACAATGTCTTCACCGATGCGTGTCTGACCTCGGTCTATCAGTTTGGTGAGGGTATCATCTCGATTAGTCCTGTTGTGCCGGAGCCTGTGACCGAGATTCCGTTCCACAAGAATATCCGTGTACACAACAATGTCTTTGATACGGCAGATACCCCTGTCATTTCGGCATTCTCGACGGCATATCTGACCTTTGAGAACAATACGGTGTTCCGTTCTCCTGCCGCTGAAAAATGGCATCCGACCGCACAGGGTCTGATCCGTCTTGACCACTGCAAGAACGTCACTGCGAAGAACAACCGCTTTGTCGGTCCGTTCACGCTGCCCAGGTATGAAATCAAAGATTCTGTTGACCTTGTTTTGGAGGACTGACGATGACCAATATTCCCGAACTTTTTAAGACAACTCCCGCTGTCTTTGCGGCAGGAGAAGAATACCAGATTATGATTCCCGTTTCCGGCGAAGCCCTGCTTTGGATTGAGATCGGCGATCACAAGTATTATGATCATTCCAACGGTATCATGGTATCCGACACCGATATGCATCGCGTCTGTGTACCGCAGAAGATACTCAACGAAAAGAAGGAATACACGGTTGTATACCGCAAAATCATTGACAGAAAGCCGTATTATCCAGAATCGGAGGATGAGGTCAGAACGACATTTTCGTTCCGCCCCGTGAAATCGTTTGCCGAAACCGAAACGGTGCGCTTCTACCATCTGTCCGACACGCACGGCAGACCCGAGATGCCGATCGAAGCTGCAAAATACTTCGGGGATGCCCTTGATTTTCTGATCTTCAACGGCGATATGATCGATCATTCGGGTGATACCAAGAACTTTGAGGTACTGTTCCGTATTGCCGAAGCGCTGACACACGGTGAGATTCCGATCATCAATTCCCGCGGCAATCATGATATGCGCGGCTACTGTGCTGACCGTATCAAGAACTATACGCCTGCCGTGAACGGTCTGACCTATTACACGGTACATCTCGGTGATCTCTATTTCATTCTGCTGGACTGCGCCGAGGACAAGGACGATGCGTCGATTGAATACGGACATACCGTTGCGTGTCATGCATTCCGCGAAGCACAGACGGAATATCTGCGCGGCATCATCGCTGACAAGGAGAACACCTTCGGCGCGCCCGATATTGCGCATACCTTTGTGCTGTGTCACATGCCGTTTACCCGCATCGACCGCGCTCCGTTCAATATCGAACAGGATATTTATCGCGAATGGACGCGTCTGCTCTCCGATGATGTGCATCCCGATCTGATGATTGCCGGACACATGCACCGTGCGGGTATTTACCGTCCGGGTGATGAAAACGACAGCTACGGCGTCAATTTCCCCGTCATCATCGCAGGTGAGCCGCAGCCGAGCCGCTATATTGGCGGTGCGTTTGCGGTAACGAAGGACGGTATCACGATCCATCTCACTGACAACGAAAGAAATGCGGAAGAAGTCGTACTCTGATGATCCCGCGTTCCCGATACAACGAAAATCAATTCTGAAAGGAAACTTATCATGCTTGAACTCTTAAAACAGATTTGCGAAATCCCCGGCGTCTCCGGACGTGAACAGAAAATCGCCGCCGCCATCCGCGACATTCTGGCACCGTATACCGACGAGGTCCGCATCGACACACTCGGCAACGTCATCGGTGTTCTGCGCGGTACGGCACCTGCCGAAACCAAGAAAAAGATCATGTTCTCCGCGCACATGGACGAAGTCGGCTTCATGGTCACCAAGGTCGATGATAACGGCTTTATGCACGCAGTCAACATCGGCGGTCCGAACATGATCTCCGCATCCTACCGTGAGATCATCTTTGATAACGGCGCACACGGTATGCTCGTTCCCGTTGTCGGCTGTGACGGTCACGGACAGGTCGGCAAGTGCGTCGTCGATGTCGGTGCGGCGAACCGTGAAGAAGCGGAAAAGGTCGCGCTTCCCGGCGATACCTTCACGCTGAAGGCTGAAATCATTCCGATGGTCGGCACCCGTTATGCCGGTCATCCCGTTGACGACCGCATCGGCTGTGCGATTCTGATCGAAGCCGCAAAGCAGCTGTGGGAAGGTGACCGTCCCGCAAACGACATTTTCTATGTCTTCTCCGTACAGGAAGAAATCAACGGCAACGGTGGTCTGACTGCCGCTTACGCTGAACGCCCCGATATCGGTATTGCAATCGATGTCTGCGGTGTTGGCGATATGGTCGGTTCCGAACCGATGATTATGAAGCTCGGTGACGGTGCGGCGATCAAGGTCAAGGACTCCACCATCATGTGTGACTGGCCGCTCGTTCAGCAGATGTTCGCTGCTGCTGAAAACAACGGCATCAAGTACCAGCGCGAAATCCTTCTTGCCGGCGGTACGGATGCAACTTCCATGCAGAAGGTTGCCGCGGGTGTTCGTGCGGGTTGTATCTCCATCCCGATGCGTTATCTGCATACCTCCGCCGAAATGTTTGACATGGCGGATGCAGAAGCGTGTGTCGCGCTGACCGTTGCGCTGTCCCGTGATGCATCACTCGGTCATTGATTCTGAAACAATATACTGAATACAAATAAACATGCCGTCGGACGATATGTCTTACGGCATGTTTTCTGTTTCTTTGAGTTTTGAGTGGCGGGAATCATAGTCGGGCATCACGGAGCGGATCAGCGCATAAAACGCGGTGGAATGATCCATATGCCGCATATGCGCGACCTCATGCAGGATTACCGCATCGACGGCATCCTGCGGGTATTGCATCAGACGATAGGAAAAGCACAGATGCACACGCCCGTCGGGATATTTGCGGCAGGAACCGAAGCGCTGTTTTGCGGCGGTATAGGAGATTTTGTCAGGGTACGAAAGCGCGAGCAAGCCTGTGAAGTGTCGGATACGTTCGGGAATGTAGGCATTGGCCTGTGCTTTCAGCATGCGGATTTCCTCATCGGAGAGGGCAGTATGCATCCGATCGGGAACGATGGCTTTTGCGCGTTCGACAGCTGACAGAACTTGCGGAAGATTGCGGCGCAGAAAGTCCTCGGCGTTTTTTTGTGTACTACGGCGCGGAATACGGATGACGATTTCCCCTGTGATCGGCTGTACCTTGATTTCCATCGAATGGCGGTCGGAGCGGATGAGCGTATATGCGGGCAGTTCGCTCTTTGCCGCAATGTGCTTCTTATCGGGTGTTTTCATCGATGCCGAGCTCCCGGAGCTGTTCTTCTGTATAGACAGCAATGCCGCGGTCAAGCAACGCCTGTGCTGTGATCCCGTTTCCTGTGCACAGCGCTCCCGAAAACGTGCCGTCATAGATCTGTCCGCATCCGCAGGACGGAGAACGCGCTTTGAGCAG
>JAFYTT010000263.1 GCA_017558715.1 Clostridia bacterium
CACGAAATCGCCGCACTGGGATTCAAATCGACGTTCAGCGGTGTCAAGGATTCCGCAAGACAAGCCGCCATTGCCGAATCCTGCGCAAAATACGGCATTACCTACGAAACACTCCATGCGCCGTTTTCTCATATCAACGATCTCTGGCGCGAGGATGACCTGGGGATGCTCGATGAGCTCCTGCATACCATCGACCATTGTGTTCTCGCCGGTGTCACCATTGCTGTCGTCCATATTTCGTCAGGTAATACCCCACCGCCGATGTGTGACCGCGGTTTTGCACGGATTCACCGACTGGCAGAGTATGCCGCACAGAACAATGTCAAACTTGCTTTTGAAAACGCGCGTCTCGTCGCCAATCTCGCATGGGCAATGGAAACATTCTCACCCGAGATCGCAGGCTTTTGTTGGGACTGCGGTCACGAATCCTGCTTCACGCCCGGCAGACATTACATGCCTTTATACGGCGACCGTCTGATCTGCACACACATTCACGACAACACCGGTGCGTACAATGAGGACAAACATTGGATCCCCTTTGACGGTAAGATGGACTTTTCCTATGTTGCACGCGCCATCCGTGAAAGCGGCTACCAAGGCTCACTGATGCTGGAGCTTGGCAATTCCTCTCCCAACGGCAGCGGTGCCATGTATGACGCCGTTACACCCGAAGCATTTTTGAAAAAAGCGTATTCTGCAGCAGATACGCTGCGAAAAATGATCGAATCATAATTCAATCGGAGACAACAACATGACACTTCCATACCCGATTCTCCCGCTCGAAAAAGAAAAATGGAAAGGACATCCCCTTCCCATCGGCTATACAACGAATACTTATTATGACGTCACAGTTGACCGCACCGACAGCGGCTTTTCCGTCAACATGGTGCTGACCGACTGCTCCGATCATCCCATCACGCACACGCCCGAGGAATACGACTTCCCCGATAAGCTCTATGAGGATTACCGTCCCGATTCCCGTGCATATGGCATGGTGGATAACGACGGTAATCTGATCGCGGCAATCGAGATCGAGCCGGAGGGATGGTCAAACCGTCTGCGCGTGCATGAGCTGTGGATCGATGACCGTTATCACAAACGCGGCATCGGTCATGCGCTGATGAACCTTGCCAAAGACGAAGCACGCAAAAACGGACACCGCATGGTCATGCTCGAAACGCAGTCCTGCAACACCAACGCCATCGGCTTTTATCTGCACGAGGGTTTTACACTCATTGGCTTCGATGCCTGCTGTTATGCCAACAACGATCTGGAGCGCAAAGAAGTGCGGATCGAGCTTGGATGGAATCCGATGACGGCAAAAAAGGAGGACTGATACCATGTGGCTTATTCTCGCGCTGTGTTCCTCCGTATTTGCCGCACTCTGCTCGATTCTTGCGAAGATCGGCATTGAAGGCATCAACGCAAATCTTGCAACAGCCATCCGTACCGCCGTTGTCCTCATCATGTCATGGGGCATGGTCTTTCTGACCAACGCGCAAAGCGGTATACACGATATCAGCCGCAAAAGCTGGCTGTTTCTGATTCTTTCCGGCTTGGCAACGGGCGCCTCGTGGCTCTGCTATTATCATGCGCTGCAGCTTGGAGACGTCTCCAAGGTCGTTCCGATCGATAAGCTGTCCATCGTCATCACCATTCTGCTTGCCGCACTTCTGCTCGGCGAAGCACTGACCGTAAAATCCGTAATCGGGATTCTGCTTCTTTCCGCAGGAACACTCGTTATGGTACTGTAAACCAAAAGAACCGCCTGTATCTCGGAGCATTTCCGAAATGCAGGCGGATTTTTCTGTTATCTCAGTTCAGCACCAAGCGTAAACTCGAGCTTCTTGAGGGTCTTCTTGACGAACTTGTCGATTTCATCACCGGTGAATTCGTGATCATCGGGTGTGAAGACGACGTTGAATGCCATGGACTTCTTACCCTCACCGATCTGCTGTCCGCGGTAAACGTCAAACAGCGTAACCTTGGTGATATACTTGCAGGAGGTTGCAATGGCATCCTCAATTGCAGCGCAGGTCACATCCTCCGCAACAACGAGAGCGAGGTCACGGACTTCCTCTGCATACTTGGAGATCGGCTTGTAGACCATCTTCTTGCCAAGGTACGGAGCCAGTGCTTCATAGTCCAGTTCGCACAGGAACACAGGCTTTTCAATTGCCAGTTCATTGCAGACATCGTGTGCAACGCGGCCGATATAACCGATTTCCTTGCCATCGACAGAAATGACAGCCGTCATACCGGGATGCGTAAAGGAGGTTTCACCCTTTGCGTAGGTCATCTTGATATCGAAGGTTTCGCAAAGTGCTTCCAGCGCGCCCTTGAGCGTGAAGAAGGTTTCATTGTCACCGAATGCACCGATGCACAGACGGCGGACTTCTGCGGGATATGCGGTCAGCGGCAGAGATTCTGCCTTGTAGACATTCGCGATTTCAAAGAATCTGCCTGCCATATTGCCGCGGCGCAGGTTGCGGACAACGGCATTCAGCATGGATGCGGACAGCGTGGTGCGCATCAGGGACAGATCTTCGCTGATGGGGTTGAGAATACGGATTGCACGGCGTTCTTCTGCATCCTCGGGGAAACGAAGCATATCGAGATCCTTCGGGGAGAAGAAGGAGTAGAAAATCGATTCGGAATAACCCTGTGCGCAGAGGGTCTTCTTGACACGGAGCAGCTGCTTCTGTTCTTCGTTTCTGCCGCCAGCGGTGACAGATGCTTCCTTTAAGAACGTCGGAACAATGTGCTCATAGCCGTAGGAACGGATGACTTCTTCCGCGATATCCTG
>JAFYTT010000264.1 GCA_017558715.1 Clostridia bacterium
GCGATCTTGCCCTTGTCAAGGACGATCAGGCGGGTGGCATTGCGGAGCGTGGACAGACGGTGTGCAATTGCAAGCGTCGTGCGGTTTTCGGACAGCTTCTGCAGCGCATCCTGAATCTGCTTTTCGGTTTCCGTATCAAGGGAAGCCGTTGCTTCGTCGAGAATCAGAATCCGCGGGTTGTGCAGGAGCGCACGTGCAATCGAAACACGCTGACGTTCACCGCCCGAGAGGGTATGACCCTTTTCGCCGACCTTCGTGTTATAGCCGTCGGGGAGCTTCATGATAAATTCATGTGCGCCCGCAATCTTGGACGCCGCAATGATTTCATCACGGGTTGCTTCCGGCTTTGCATAAGCGATATTGTCGTAGATGGAGCCGGAGAAGAGGAAGGTTTCCTGAAGGACAACACCGATCTGGGAACGCAGACACTCCTGCGACAGATCACGGATATCCTCACCGTCGATGCGGATGGCACCGTCCTCGACCTCATAAAGACGCATGACAAGGTTGATGAGCGTGGACTTACCGACACCGGATTTACCGACGATACCGATAAATTCGCCCGGCTGAATGTCAAGGGTGATACCCTTTAGGACTTCCGTTGCGTCGTCATAGCCGAAGTGCACATTGTCAAAGGAAATCTGACCCTTGATATCAATGTTCTTTGCTTCCTCTTTGTCGCCGATATCGACATCCTCGTCGAGCAGGTCAAAGACCTTGACAACGGAGGTGTAGATTCTTGTCAGCTGACGCTGGATGGTCGCGATCAAAAAGACGGGACCGGAGTAGAGCATATTGACATACGAGGTAAACTGCGCCATTTCACCGAGCGTCATTTCGCCGCCGAGAATCGCGTTACCGACGTAGATCAGAAGGAAATATTCACCGATGCGCATGAAGAAGTGGATGATCGGATGGAAGATCGCAAAGAAGCGTTCGTTCTTGATGGAAATCTGCGCTTCCTGATACGTGATCTTGTCATAGCGATCCATTTCGTACTGCTCCATACCGAACGCCTTGACGACACGGATGCCGGAGAAGATATCGTGAAGAACCGTACTTGCCTTGGCATTGGTGATCCATTGCTTATGGTAAATGCGGTGCGTATAGCGCCAGAACATGCGCTGGAACATCGAGCAGATCGGAATCGGCAGGATAATCATCAGCGCAAGCCGCCAGTCTTCGACAAACAGCATGATCGAAATACCGACAAGGATCAGAAGCTGTTCGATGATGTTGGCAAGACGGTGGACGAGGAATTGCTGAATTTCTGCGGTATCACCGGTCACGCGCTGCATGATCTCACCGGCAGTACGTTTGGAGATCTTGGAAATGGACAGCATCTGCACCTTGTCAAAGACCAGCTCACGCAGACGGACGATGATGCGGTTGCCGGCATGAATGAGCGCCATGGAACGCGTCCAGGAAACGAGCTTCGTCACGACATGGAGCGCAAACATCGCCAGAATGACGAGCGAAAATTCAGCCAGCCGGTTGTCAGCCATCGGGGAAATAAATTCATCGACGAGCAGACGGTTTAAGTACGGACCGATCATGTTCATGCCGGTGATGGCAAAGAACAGAATGATCGAGATCAGAAGGTGCCATTTGTACGGACGGGCAATCTCCCACATGCGGTTAAAGATATGCTTTTTGTCAACACAGTGCATGCAGATATTGGAGCCTGCACGGTACTTGCGTCCGCACTTGGGGCAGAAGCGGTTATAGTTTTTATCATAATCGGCATCGATCAGTCCCGTATTGATAAAATGATTGATGCGCTTGGCAATCGTCGCGTATTCGCTCTGATGGGACAGATCACCGCGGCAGAGAATGGTCAGACGGCCGTTTACCAGACATTCCAGTGCCACCTCGCCGATACCCGATGTGGCGTGGAACTCACTCATATCGGAGAGGTTGTAGCGCGCACGTTCCCGTTCGTGTTCGATGACATAGAAGACACCGTCACACAGCGCGGCATAACCGATCTGCGGCTTACAGTCCGCGACGGTCAGATTGGAGGAGAGTACCACCGTCGGCGTTTTGTTTGCAAGTTCAGGCAGACATGCGGTGATCTTTTCCCAGATCACGGCGCGTCGAGCCGGATTCTGCACAGGATTTTTATCTTTCAAGGAAATATTTCACCTCGGATTCTTATATCGTATGGAGACTTACAGATAAAGCTCGATCTTCTTGTAGCTTGCGCGGTCGAGTGCTTCCACGGACGGAATTTCAAAACGATTGCCGTCAACATCGACTATGAAGACGTGTTCGTGGTCGACCTTCAGCATCGAGCGGTACGTATCCTGAACCGTAAAGGAAAAGTCGTTTGCATTGTCAAGATCGACGCGCCAGTAAGAAAAGCCATAGCGTTCCTTGACGGAGAGAATCCGCTTGATGCGCGGTGCGTAATACTTGCGTCCGAGCTCGCCTTTGAGAATCTTCTGTGTCTCAGGGGACAGTGCTGACAGTTCACGGATCATACCGATTTCCTTCTGATCCTTATCAAGGACGGAGATATAGGATTCGGGCATATCAAAGGGAAATGCGCTGTGCAGGAAAATGCGCTCATAGGTTTGTTCTTCCGTGACACCTTCGTCATTCGGAAGCGTAGTTTTCAAGGAGAGAAAACCTTCCTGTTCGCTAAAGGAGGCATTGGAATCGTCCAGATACTGGATCTTGATGACCGCGTCAAAGGCGGACACCAGCGTTTGTGTTTCAGCCATGATGGGTTCCTTTCTATATGGTCTTGTATGTAAGTGGTAACTATGATTTGCGTCAAATGTAAGTTGTAATGTAGCCTGACTGATTATGCCTCAATACCGACGTTCTTGAGCGCGTCAGCCTGCAGCTTGTAAAGCTTGTAATAAATGCCCTTCTTTGCAAGAAGCTCGTTGTGTGTACCGAACTCGGGCATTTTGCCGTTTTCGATGACAATCAGCTTATCGGCGGAGCGCAGGGTAGAGAGTCGGTGAGCGATCATGATCGTCGTGCGGTTCTTGGTCAGACGCTCCAGCGCCGTCTGAATCTGACGTTCGGTCTGTGTATCCATGGCGGCGGTCGCTTCGTCGAGAATCAGAATCTTCGGATTGCGGAGAATCGCACGTGCGATGGAGACACGCTGACGTTCACCGCCGGACAGATCACGGTAGCCAAAGCCGATCTGCGTCGCGTACGCATCGGGCAGCTTCATGATAAAGTCATGTGCACCGGCGATCTTGGAGGCTTCCAGTACCTCCTCGTACGTTGCATCAGGTCTTGCATAGCGGATGTTGTCAAGAATCGTACCCATGAACAGATACGTTTCCTGCGAGACGATGGCGACGTTTTTGCGGATATCGGCAAACGACAGATCGCGGACATTGATGCCGTCGATCAGAATTTCACCCTTATTTGTATCGTACAGACGAATCAGCAGGTTGGCAAGCGCCGATTTACCGGCACCCGTATGACCGACAATACCGATGACGCGTCCCGCTTCGATATCAAAGGAGACACCGTCGATGACCTTGCGGTTCTTGACATAGGAAAATTCAACGTCCTTGAACGTGACGCGTCCCT
The DNA here is from genome assembly GCA_017558715.1 of Clostridia bacterium. GTDB lineage: Bacteria > Bacillota > Clostridia > Oscillospirales > CAG-272 > RGIG3925. The sequence goes on from JAFYTT010000264.1 coordinate 3,562, forward strand.
CGCAGTTTTCGAGCGGAACAGGATCGGGACGCTCCACAACCTCGGGAACGGCGTCCATAATTTCCAGCAGACGGTTGACCGCGTTGAGACAGTCGGCACCCCAGTTGACCATGTCGACAAAGAAGTACATCGGACCGTAGACCATGTTCATGTA
>JAFYTT010000265.1 GCA_017558715.1 Clostridia bacterium
CGACGGCAGTCTGAACGTCACAAATGCCCGCGATTTCTTCCTTTACCGCAATGTGACCAAAACAGCAAAGGAAAGCAACTCCTCGTCCGACGGCGGTTCGAACACGCATACCTCGTCTTCCGGTGCGACCCATGGAGGCGGCGGAGGGAAGTTTTGATCCATCGTCCATCAGACGAAAAGAACGGAGGGGCACATGAGAAAACTATGGCTGTGGTTGGAATCGTGTATTTTCTCATTTGCGCAAAGATATAAAATGGAAAGAAAAGGAATCACAATATGAAAAAACTGACGATCGTTCACTCCAATGACCTGCATGGTGATTTTCTCCCTGAGGAAAACAACGGTGTCATGGTCGGCGGCGTTGCAAGACTTTCTGGATACATCGACAAAGTCCGTTCCGAAGAGGAAAATGTCATTTACTGTGTCGCCGGAGATATGTTCCGCGGCTCGGTCATTGATTCCGAGTTTCTGGGGTTATCTACCATTGAAATCGTGAATATGCTTGCACCGGATGTAGTGACTGTCGGCAATCACGAAACCGACTACGGTCTTGCACATCTGCTGTTTTTGGAAAAATGCGCAAAGTTCCCGATCATCAACGCAAATCTGCACATCAAAACCAATCAGGCGCGACTGTTCCGTCCGTACCATATCATGGAAGTCGGCGGGATCAAGGTGCTTTTCATCGGGATTCTGACCGAAGAGGTTATGGCGCAGACACGAAATGAAGGTGTGATTGGCTCGTTTGTCGATGTTGCTGAGGCGGTCGAAGAGATCGGACGCATCTGCAATACGTATCGTGCGGTCGATATTGATCTTACCGTTCTTCTGACTCATATCGGTTATGAGGAGGATAAGGAGCTTGCATCCAAGCTCGATCCGGAGTGGGGTGTAGATATCATCATCGGCGGTCATTCGCATACCTTTATCGAAAAGCCGGAGACGGTCAACGGGATCCTGCTTGCTCATGCGGGAACCGGTACCGATCAGGTCGGACGGTTTGACATTACGATCGATGAAGAAATCAACCGGATCGCGGGTTTCAGTTGGACGAATGTGCCGATCAATTCCGATACCTGTGAGGAAGATGGTGCGATTGAAACCATTATCAAATATTACAAGGATCAGACGGACATAAAATACAACCGGCTGGTTACCCATCTCAAACGGCGGCTTACGCATCCGTCCAGATATTGTGAAACGGAGCTTGGCGGTCTGTTTGCCGATATTCTGCGTGAAACAATGAATCTGGATGTCATGCTGCTGGCATCGGGCAGTGTCCGTAACCCCGAGCTTGGACCGACCGTTCTGTACTCCGATCTGTGCGAATGTTTCCCGTATGACGATTCGCTGTATATGATCAAGGTTAACGGCGCACAGTTCAAGCAGATGATCCGCTTTATGCTGCGCGATGAGGTCTGGGAGGGTTCTCACTGTGAATTCTATCAGTTCTCCGCCGGCATGCGTGTGGTCTATGATCGAACAAATCATTCGTTCCTGGATTTCTCCTTCCGCGGTTTGCCCGTCGATGACAGCAAAATTTATACCATCGGTCTGCAGCATTATCATTTCAGCAGTTTTGAGGAATTTTTCTCTGTGCCGCTGGAGGAGGTCATGAAAAACGGAAAACCCAAGGTAATTTCGACCTCGACCAGAACTGTGCTTGACGAATATCTTTCTGTTCATCAGAATCTTGACCGCAAGGTCAGCGGTCGTTTGGTGATCCTTGATCAAACCTGAAAAATCGATCGGATATTGATCGTATTATATTTAAGGAGGTACTACTTATGGCAAAGCATATCTGTGCAATCTGTGGAGCGGAAGTCAATCTTCTCTCTGAACAAAAATTAGCGGACGGCAATTTCATTTGCCGCAAGGTCTGTGCGAAAAAGTGCTTCAAGGCACTTGATCTGGTGGGCGGCGATCTGGAAACCGTCAAGGCGCATCATGAACAGGTCGATTTCGGCACCAAGGTCTGGAACCAGATTTTTGTACCGCTGAAGAAGACGAAGAACAAGGACGAAAAACTGAAGGTTCTCGGACGCGGCGAATACATCCATGTATCTCCGTCCACGGGGCTTATCGCGTATACGGATGACCGCTACAAGTTCTTCCTGTTCGGCAAGACTACCTATGCGTGTGTCTACCGCATTGCCGATCTGTACGGCTATGAGTTTGAAGAGGAAACAAAGAAGAATTCCGAGGGCAAGGAAGAAACAGAGCACTACTGCCGTCTGCTGTTCCACAATGTCTCGGGTCTTTACAGTTTCCGCATCGGTGTGTCCGGTCAAAAGGACTACGATAGCATCTGCAAGTATTTTGATACGCTGTTCGGCATCCAGAAGACGCTTGGCAACATGGTGAACAACTTCAAGAGTCAGCTCAATGCCGCAAAGTCCATAGCAGAAACACTCAAGGCAGCAAAGGACGGCACACTTGATGAGGCACAGGGTGCTGAGACTTTCGATGCACTCGATACCGCAAGATACGGCGACAGAACCGAATGGATCGCAAAAGCGGATGCCGCGCTTGCATCAGTCAAGTAAACCGTGACGTGAAGACTGGGGAGTTTTTCTCCCCGTCTTCTCAAAGTCCTTCATCGGTGTATAGAGGGTTTTGAGAAGAACATCATTTATAATCGGGAGGTGCCATATAAAAATGACACAACCTATGTCGGAAATCGTATGGTCTGCTGTCGAACGTCAGACTGCGGAACCGTATTCTAAGGCAGTTCGAAAGGAGAAAAAACAATGACAAAACAACGGATTGTATTCCTGATCGGTATCCTTCTGTGCTTCTTCCTCGTCGGCTGCAATGCGTCCGACGGACAGGGCGATGACCCCATGTTTGTCGGCGAATGGCTTGGTTACAATACCGACGGTGACGGAGATCTGATGGCACAGCGGCTGACGCTGTATGGTGACGGAACTGCCGCATATGCTTACGATGCTTTTGGTGAGATGGTATACCAATACAGCGGAACGTGGACACAAAACGGAGAGGGCATGCTGGAATTTGCGCTGCAGGGCGGCAAAGACGGGGAATCCACGTCGATATTCCTGACTGCCGCATGTGTCGTTACAGAGGCTGACCGCATGGTACTCACGGTTATATCGGGGGACAATATCCTGCCGGACGAGGTGGGCGGAAGTTATGGATACACCTTCTGCCGAAAGGATTCCCAAATTCCGCTGATCGACGGCGCGTGGCTCGGTTCCAATGAAGATAACGACGGGACGATGCACATTATGAAGCTGACACTGCATGCAGACGGTACAGCGGAATACTTCCAAAGCTACTACGACAGCGATATTATTGCGCAGTATTCCGGCACATGGACGCGCTCGGAGGGCATGATTGCGCTTGCCTTGACAGGCGCTACCGATGAAGGTGACTTTATCGGCGAGTACATCTGGAATTTCCGAGGCGGTGATCTTGTGCTTGTACATACAGGCGGAGATTCCTTCATCGACGGTGCAGACGGAGGATATTATTATTTCTCCTCCGGCGATGCGGTGGGATGAAGCTTACTTTTGTAATAATATAAAATTCAATATATTATTAAATTTCATGGAGGTTTTTGAAATGAAAAAACTGAAACGCTTACTAACCCTATTTCTATCAGTTCTGATGCTCATCGGCGTATTTCCGCTGGATGTATTTGCATGGAGCTACATGTCGCACACAAACAGTGCGAACATTATCCGTATGGATCTGATGCAATCAAACAGTCAATCCTTGAATCTTACCATCCCGCTGCATGACAGCTCGGATTATGGCTTTGCGGAATATAACTGTATGATTCCGGAAGAATTTTATGCTGCAATCATAAATTACCCCGATGCCTTCCGTGCGGGTTCTCTGGGACCGGATTTCTATCCCGATATGCTCATCGGTCAGATGTATATCCATCCCTGGGATTCCGATGCGAGAGTCGAATCCGGCGATTGGCTCGAGCTGCTTGTCGAATCCGTGAACCGTCTCCCGCAGGGCAGCGCAAATCGATTAAGAGCACTTTCCTTCACGCTCGGTTTTATGCTGCATTACTGCGGAGATATGTTCGGACACGACTTTATCAATACCTTCTCCGGCGGTACCTTCCCCTCGTTCTCGGATGTGAATATTATCGACACGACAGACCCGGAGCTGAACAATATCCTGAGCCATATGTCCATGGAATCCTATATGGACGATCTGGTAAATAAGAAATTCTATGAAGAATCGGATCAGATCGACATCGACGCGCCGGACCGGTTTGTTGCCGATTCTCTGCTTCTGGATTCACACATTCCTGCCGGTGCTTCGAAAATTTTTGATAAATTCGGCGGTTCCGCAGTGTATATCGAAGAGATGCTGGATCTGCGGAAGAGTGTCATGGATTTTGCGGACAAATACCGTCCCTCCACCGACCCGATCTTAATGGGACTTTCCTCGTATGCAGACCAGTGGGCTCTGGACATTGATGCCGGAATCTACGGTCTGGTAGATGCCTTTGACCGCATCGCCCACAGACTTGTCACCGGCGATCCCAATCCCGAAATTCACGAAGAAACCGTCAAGGATTGGGTATTAAACGGATATCCCCTCTCGGAGATGCTGGATGATATGTGGGATCTGCCGGGCATGTCGGATACCGCTGTAGGTGTTGTTAAGGAAGAGTTGAGCTTCTGGCTGGATGAATACGGCTGGGAACTGATCGGTATTCCGACTTGGCTGATTGACCCGCCGATTCCCGATTGGTTGAAAGATGCCTTTGACTTGATGTTTTGGCCCATTAAAGTTGGTCTTGCCCGTGTCAAGGAGCTTCTTTGCGGTCTGTTTGCAGGTATCCTTGATGCTGCTGTAGGCGGATTTGTAGAGCTCGGTGTGGAAGCAGTCAAGAAATACGATGACCGACTGGAAAAGCCTTCGGTACAGCTGGACCATCCAGACAATCCTTACAGACCCTCCGGAACAAACAATTTTGAAGAGTTTGACGTGTATATGGATCGGTATGCTGCCGAACAGGCACTGCTGAAGGACAAGACTCTTTCAGAGGTGCTGAATGATACGTTAAACGAAGGAATTCTGGATCAGCTGACCGATTCCGAGTTTGAAGCGTTCTATAACACCATGACCATGTTCAAGCTGATCCTGATGGGACCGGATCGCTTCACCTCATTCCTCAACTATTGCGGAATTCAAAACCAGACCGCATACCAGAAAAATATCGGCGAAATTGAGGCGACTGTCCTGAGACTGGACATCAAAACAATGGACCAGCAGTGGGCAGGTACGGATGACAACGTCTGGGTGATTGTCGAGAAGAGAAGCACCGGCGAAGAAGTTACACGCAAGCTTCTGGATACTTCCATTACGAATAACCTCGAATGCGGGGACAACAATACCTTCTTTATCGAACTGCCGGGCGCGATGAAGCTGACGGATATCGACTTATATCTGAAACAGGAAGGTACATGGACAACGGACGGCGGCTGGGCCTGCGAAAGCGTGACGGTGACACCGATGCACGCAGGATATGATGTTTTTCTGCCGATCGGTGTCGGAGGCAATCCGGAGATGGATGCCGGCGTTACCTGGGATCTGCAGTTCCATACGGCTCTGATATTCAGAACCAACGGACTCAAGGTCAGTGCAAATACCCCTGTCACCCATGCTGCGGTAAGAATCAAAACCGGAGACGGTTCCTACGCCAGCGGTACGGACCAGGATGTAAAGATTTCGGCATTCGATCGTAATGAGACGGAACCCAAGCCTGAGGATATGGACTACTGGGTACAGCTCGACCTGGATAAGTATCTCTATGATGACTTTGAAAACGGTGACGATGACATCTATATGGTTCCTCTGGGAGATTTTGACCCTATGACCTGGAAGAACAAATATCCCAAACTCGGAGATCTGGAGCTTATAATCAAACAGAATTCGAGTTATGACTGGTATATTAATAATGTTACCGTTACGCCGTATTACGGTAATTGGCCGTTGACTGAACCGATGGATTTCGGTGCTCATAACGTCGATAACATCAATTATAATGTACGCCTTTCTCCGTATCAGAAAATTGATGACGGTTCCATTGTCTATAAGACTTATGATGGAGTCTCTCTGACCTATGAGACTGCGCTTGATGACGGACTGCTCAAAGATATGGACAGCCTTGATGCGAGCACCCAGTGGTCGAATGTCCATGTGCTCTGGAAGAGTGCAGAAGGACGCAAGCTGTTCTTCAATCTGTTCAAGGGCTTTGCGCCGGAAATCGAGATCGATGTTCCCGAAAATGTCAAAGAAGGCGATAATTATGATATTACGCTTAATTTTACCGGAATGTGGAACGGTGTAAACGCGGATCGCAGAAATCAAATGACCGGTTACGGAGCGCAGCCGATGCCTGCTGTAAACGGTACTGTGGATATTCATTTCACCAATGCCCAGACCGGTGAAGTTCGAAACATCTGGGATGTGCCGGTCAAAAATAATAAGGCCGTAATCAAAAGCTCGGAACCTGCCATCATGGGTGTCGTCGGCGAGTATGAAGGCATGAATGGCATCTATCACATACAAGTCGAATATATGCCGGATTCCGAGGATCCGTGGTACGGAAAATCGGAAGCGCTCTTCAGAAATGCACTTGTTGTGGAAGAGGAATCCAAATATTCAGTGAAAGTCAGAGCTTCCTGTACGGACGCTACGGCAGCATCAAAGCTTCTGGCTGATCTCGACGTGTATGGTACGGTAACGGGAAGCGGCCTCTATGCCACCGGTACACGCTTCACCGTAACTGCAACTCCCAATACCGGTTACAAGGTCAAGGAATGGATATTTAACCAGGTCGAGGAAGGGGTAATTACAAAAACTGATACAGTCTCTGGCCAAAACATAAAGAATAATACCTTTAGTGGGACAAGTAAGGCTGGTACTGATGCTGATATTGTCATTGTATTCGAGCCCGAAACATACAACATTCAGATAGTAACAAATGACGACCTCGGTCTTGCCGGTACGGTTGAGGGTGCCGGTACTTATAAATACGGTGAACGCGGTACGATTACTGCGACTCCCAAGGAAAACTTCGTGTTTACCGGTTGGTATCTGGACGGTCATCTGCTCAGCACCAAACAGTCCCTGTCGTTCACTGCGGTCAAAGACGCAAACTTCACGGCTAATTTCGCAAATGCAGCTACCGTAACCCTGCCGGGCGGCAGCGATTGCGGATATAGAATCTACGTTGATTCTGCCGATTCCGAGGCTCTCGATTCCCTGCTGAACAGCGGAAGAATCAGCCTTGACGATATTCGCAATCTGAATGCAGATAAGGCAGGAAGCACGTTCAAGGTTGCAAAGGACAGCAAAGTCAGCTTCACCGTTGAACTCAAAGATGGCTATGAAAAGGGTGATGACTTTGCGGTCAAAGCAGGTCGTACGACGCTGTTTGCGGTTAACGGAAAGTACAGCTTTACAGCCAATACCGCATCTACAACGGTCAGCATCAGCGGTGTCCGCAAGATCGAACCTACTCCCGCTCCCAAGATTACCTATACGGAAACCGACACCGGAATTACCTTTACTGCAACCGGTGAAGGCGAAGTCATTCTTTATGTAAATAATAAGCCTGTTTCCAATCCTTATACGCTGGAATGGAGTGACGGCGAAACGGTATTTGCAGTTTCTGCTACCGCACAGGTTGCAGGCAAGGAAGTATCCGAGATCGCAACGCTCACCGAAACAAGCTTCGGCAGTAATGTCATCGTTCCTGTTATCATCAACGAAAGCATCAACGGTAAGGTTACCGTTGACAACAAGTACGATGCGCCCGGTGCTGCAACCGTACTCACCGTAACACCTGATGTCGGTTATGTACTTGATGAGCTGACGGTTGAATCCAATGGGGCGCAGATCGACATTCATGAATATGAAGGAAAGTATCGGTTTATCAGACCTTCTGATATCGCAGTGGTCAATGCTTCCTTCAAACTTGAAAATTTTGACAGCATTGAACAGAACTTCAAGATCGAAGCTGTCGGAGACACAGAAGTGCAGCTTTATGAATCCGACAAGGAATTCACGCTGAACGTCAAGGTCACCGACAACGGCGAAATCAACGCAGACTTCCAGTGGTACCGCTGCGATGAGAACGGCACCAAGCTCTCCGCGTATCCGAATCCGCTCAGCATGGGTGAATCTCTGACGGTCAGTGCCGGTATTCCCAATGATGAAATGCTGGAAACACGGTACTATCGCGCAGATGCGTGCATCGGCAATACTGTGAAATCGGTCCTCTTCTCCGTTACACTCTGCCCGATGGGTATTGAGGACGACGGTGAAGGCGGCATCATTGAAGAAGAATATGTCTTCCCGTTTATCGATGTCAAGACAACGGACTGGTACTATTCCTATGTCGAGGCGGCACACCAGATGGGTCTGATCAACGGTACATCCGACACGACATACGCACCGAATACGGAACTGACTGTAGCGGCAGCCGTCAAGCTGGCGGTCTGCATGAACATCCTGTACAACGGCGGTAACCCGAACACCGATATTTCCGTCGGCACGGACGTCTGGTACAGCACGTACATGAACTATGCGCTGCAGCATGGTATCATCGATACTGACCTTTCAAGCCGTCAGGGTGAGAAGATCACGAGAAGCGAATATGTTTACATCTTCTCCAAGGCTCTCCCTGCAGAAGCATTTGTTGAGATCAACAACATTCCTGTAGGTTACATTCCCGATGTTCCCAACTGCAATACCGCAGAGGAAATGGCGATCTACAAGTTCTACCGCGCAGGTATCGTTCTCGGTACCGACGAAAAGGGTACCTTCAAACCGAACAGCAATATTTCCCGCGCAGAAGTCGCAACGATCCTTGTCCGTATGATGGATACGTCCTTCCGCGTCAAGAAATAATAAGATAGATCTTTATCAATAAATATCAGTAAAAAAAGAGAAATCCGAACCCGTCGCCCACCGGCACAAGGTTCGGATTTCTGCTGTTTGGTACGGGTAACAGGGGGCGAAGATCTGCCCAAGCTATATTCCGGCGAATGTATCTTTAGAAGAATATGCTGCGCATATTCTTTTACGTGTGACTCTTGCGCGTTTATCAGTATCAAAAAGAATATCAGCCCTAAGATGCACAAGTCCGAATAAACGGACTTGTGCAGAAATCGTTCGGTTTTGTGTTATTGAAAGTTGAGGGGGGGTGAGGGAATCCCAACAAGAACTGCGGTCATTTTTCGGTTTGGTACGGTGTGAGAGCACTTACCCCAGTTTGCGCGTACTCCAAAGACGCAGTACACTATATACAAAAATATCATCTTTAATCCCGCGATTGGAATAATCAGGGTGAATGACTTTTGAGCGATGGATCGTTTTATGAATTGGCAATAACATTCATGTCCCTTTTTGATACGTTGAGATGCCGTTAAATGATAAACTTATGACTGTCATCCAACTGCAGCAGATCTGTGATCTTTTGGAAATTTTCCTTCATATGCTCAAATTGAAACATCGCGTGCGCGTCACTGCCCAGATAGAATTTGCATCCTTCTTCTTTGGCAATACGGTAAGGACGGAGATGAATCTCCATTTCATCGTCAGGCGTATTCAGCCAGTTGAAGTTCAGCTCAATACCAACACCGCGGTTCGCCGCCTTTCGGAACAACCGAATATATTCTTCGTCGGAGATCAATTGCAGTGACTCCAGATATCCTTTTCCGCCCATGATACCGGTATCGGTCAGATGCGCAATTCCGATTTTATGAAAGGGCAGATTCTGTTCCAGCACATGATCCAGTCTGCTGCACCAGAGTCCTGCGCGTTCTGCAACATCCTCATTGCCGCGGCAGGTAACACCGGACTGATGCAGATGGTTGGTCGGGATGACAACAAAATCGAAATTGTCATAATGCTCCGGTGCCAGACCGAGGACATTGTTCATGTTCATTTCAATTTCACAGCCAAACAGGAAACGAACCTTGTCGCTCTGCGGAAGCGGAAGTACGGAACGAAGACGCTGGGTGTGCAGCTCCACATACCATGTATGTTCTGCTCCGGATACCGTTTCATCCCAGTAATGATCGGTCAGACATATCGTATGTAACTTGTTTTTCTCTGCGTATTTCAGAATGTTTTCCGGCAGTTGGGTATCACCTTCCGGTCCGGCACAAGGGGACACACGCGAATGAATATGAAGATCATGATCGACAAAAGCCATGGGATAAACTCTCTTTCTGAGCAAATATGAATTTATTTTCCAACGATGCGGTATCGGATTCTACGGCGGTATGCATCACAGCCGGATACCGTTTCGAAAATTTCACCGTCGCTGTCTCTGAAGCGAATCTCCAGGGCCGTGTATTCGCCGTTTTCATAACCGTATCCGTCACCTGCGTCGTTGTACAGCATAAACAAACCGTCTCTGCCGGCATAAATGCGTACCTCGCAGATCGCATCGGGATCTTCGTCGACATACTGCATCACAGGGGATGTGGGAATGATCGAACCGGCACGGACAAACAGCGGGATTCTTTCCATGGTTACAGGAAGTCGGATGAACTGACCGCCCTCGTAATACGCCTCGGTATAGAAGTCGTACCATCCGCATCCGGCGGGCAGATAAACATCGAGATATCTGTCAGGCGCGGCAATTTCCTGTGAGCCTTTGGTATAGTACATCGGATGAGTCACGGGACAAACCATCAGTTCATGTCCGTACAGATACTGCGAACTGATTTTTCTTGCGGTACGGTCGTGAGGAAAAGCAAGACCGAGCGCGGTTACCGGCATCGTTCCGTCAAAGGTAACAGCGGCATGAACCGAATAGAAATACGGTGCCAGACGGTAGCGAAGTGCAAGCGCTTCTTCGATGGCATCGCGGAACATCGTGCCGCGTTCACCGAACTGCCATACCTCGCGCGGCGTATCGGTACCGTGAGAGCGCATGAACGGCGTAAAGCCTGTGAACTGCAGCCAGCGCGTATACAGCTCGCGGTATCCAAGATCATCCTTGCCGGCTTCATAATCACCGTCGCCGAACCATTGCTGCCACTGCTTGACAAAGAATCCGCCCGCGTCACAGTTCCAGTATGCCTCACCGCAGGCAATGTAGTTTTGCATGATGGCAACCTGCTTTGACAGTGCCTCCCATGTGGCGCTGACATCACCTGACCAGACGATTGTTCCGTATCTGTGCTGACCGGGATAGCCGGAACGGGTCAGATTGATCACGCGCTTTTCGTCGGTCACGCCGCGTTGTCCTTCATAGATCCCTTTGGAATGTACAAGGGAATAGGCGTTGATGATGCCGTCGTCAAGATATTTTTTGAATTCATCCGTGGACAGTTTCATTCTCTGCGGCAGCGGCGCACGTTCCGTACCGCCCCAGACGGCATCAAACGGCTCGGAGGAGTCACACCACCAGCCGTCAACCCCATACCGGAAGAAGGCATCGTTGACCTGCCGCCAGTAGATGCTGCGGGCATCTTCGTCAAAGGCATTGTAGGTAGAGCCGTCGCCGAGCAGCTTGCCTGCATTGCGGAACTCGATGCGGTCGGCAGATTCGCCGCTCATGTTCGGCCAGACGGATAACAGCATATGGACATGCATGTCATGCAGTGTGTCCGTCATTGTCTGCGGATCGGGGTACCGTTCGGGATCAAAACACTTATATCCCCACAGCTCCCCCGGCCAGGTGCACCAGTCCTGCACGATGCAATCCAGCGGAACGCCGATTTTGCGGTACTCTGCGGCGGTTTCAAGCAGATGCGCCTGCGATACATACCGCTCGCGCGACTGGATATAACCGACCGCCCATTTTGGGAGCATGGGCGTTGTGCCGGTGAGCGTACGGTAGCCGCGGCAGATGTCGTCAAAATCATCGCCGACGATCATATAATAATCGATTGCTCCAAGAGAATCGAAATACCATCTGCCGTATCTGCGGTCTGTCGCATCGAACGTCATCATCGATGTACAGTCAAACAGACATGCATAGCCTTTGGTGGAAACAAGATACGGCAGAGCAATGCGCATATTTTCCTGGTACAGCGGCACAAACTGCCCTTTGAGCGAGGGGAAGCCTTCTTCGTGGCTGCCGAGTCCGTAAAGCTCTTCTTCTTCCGAGAAGCGCATCGTCAGCTTGCCGTGATATGCCGTACCGACAAATTCCTGTTCTCCATCCTTCACGGTGGAGCGGACTCCGTCTACCGTATGACGCAGCTCGGTACTGCCGCCGACAGACCGATACTTCTCATACTCCGTCAGCATATGTCCTGTCAATGCTGTCAGCAGACTGCCGTCCGGACGGAATACGCGGACATCCGACGTGGTCTTCTCAACAACCAACCGCATGGCTTCTGTGCACAGACAGAACTGTGAAAGCGTTTCTTCAACGGTCACCGAGCCTGACGGCAGCTCTTGAGGCTGCGCTGTGACAATCATGCTTTCGGGCATAATATCAGACTTGCCGCCAAAGGTAACCCGTATGATCTTTTTGCCGTATACTGCAATGCCAACGGTATGATTCTCTGTTATCAGTGTATATGTATGCTTCATGATGATTGATCCTTGTGATTTAGTTTCATCCATTTCAGTGGGGTATGTCCCGTATGTTCCCGAAACAGTTTGATAAAGTAACTCTGATTTGGAATCCCTACGGCTCCCGCTGTTTCCGAAACATTTTTCCCCTCGGACAACAAACGGCAAGCCTCCCGGATTCTGACAGATTGGATGTAATGGATCGGTGTACTTCCGACATGCTCCCGGAACAGACGGTATACATAAGATTCTGACAGATTGGTCAACTTCGCAAGATCTGCCGCCGTCAACGGTGACGCAAAACGGTGCTGAATATGCTCAATCATTTTCGTTACATATCGGACATCAGCAAAGCTCTGTGCATCTGTATTCAAAAAATGATTTTCATGAAACAGCACGGAAAATATTCCGAACAACACCGATGTGACCATACAGGTCTCCATGCCGAAAGAAACCTCATGCTCGGCATATTTGATCAGTTTCCTGACAAGAGGAAGCAGTTTCTGATATGCTTCTGTCTTTTGCTTCGGGTTGACCATGATCTGTATGTTTTGATGAATCAGACCATCCATCACATCATTCACAGAACACGCGATATCACCGTGTTTGATCAGATTCAAATCAAACACCACATGATACATTTCACCGTCTGTACTGCGGTGTGTATGGTGAAGGGTTCCCGGATTGATAAACAACATATCTCCCGGTTCAACAGAATACTCCATGTTGTTGATATACACCTTGCCATTCGCTTCCGTATACAGGATTTCCATCTCCGAATGCCAGTGGATCGGCACATTCACATGGTCCGGAATCCGATAGACATAGAACGGAAATTTTGCGGAAAAACGCCGTTGTTCAATCTCAAGCAGTACGTCCTTTTCCTTTTTCCTGTCCATAACCATAACTTTTGTATACGATAGATTGCCTTTCTTTCGAAATGAAAGCTGACCGACGGCCATTGATGATATTATAACACGGTACAGATCGGATTTCAAGAAGAAAATTTCTCTGTTACTGTGAAATAGTTTCGTCCGCTTGCAGGATGCCAACGTCTGACAGCGAAAACGGTTCAAATCCGATCGCAAAGGCTGGCGAATTTTCAGGCAATGTAAAATCACCGTTTTTCGCATCTGCGAAGAGCGGGTCTGCTGTCAGAGAATGTACATCCAATCCCAACGCTTGCCATTCCTCAAGAGAACGGTTCATAAACTTTACATCCTCCGTCATGCACCAGTACAGATTATAATCCCAGAAGGTACTGTACGAGGGCCAATCATCCTCTTTGAACAGACTGCCCTTGTCCCAGATAACGATGTTCTGACTGAAAATTTCTCCGTTGGGCGGCGGAATTTCGCGGTCGGGAGCATCTCCGTAACGGGCGAGCTGGTATATGGTTACGAATGCGAAAATATTATTTCTGATGATATTGCCGAAGCAGTCAAAATTACAGCCCCAGCCTCCTGCATGTGCATTGGTGACAATGTTGTTCTGAACCGTGATGCCGGAGCAGCTGTTGTCCAGAATAATGCCTTCTCCTGCACCCCAATACGGAGATGCGTGGACATTTTCCACCAAATTTTCCGCAATGACGGTTTCAGGAGATACGCCGAGCACATACAATGCACCGTGGGTACCGAGAATTCCCGTTCCGAGATCGTGGACATAATTCTTGATCACGCGATTGCCGCAGCTGTAATTGAGCGGAAACAGACGCCAGTTCCAGCCAAGGGAAACAGCCCATTGAAACGCACCGGAAATGTCGTTATGCTCAATCGTATTATAGCCGCTCTGACCTACCCAGATTCCGGCAGAGCCGAGATAAAATTCTCCGCAGTCTGCGATTCTGTTGTTCTTCAAATGATTGTGATCTGTCTGTGCCGCCTTCGTTTCAGGACGCGCGATTTCGCCGATTCTGATGGCACCGGCACCTGCATGACAGAATTCACACCGCTCGATCGCATTGTTTTTACAGCCGTTTCCAAGCCATAATGCCCATGCGGCAAGATGGGAAAAGGAGCAGCTGCGGAAGCTGCTGTTTTCCAGATTATCACAGCGAACCGCCACAGGTGCACCTGTTTCTGCCTGAATGCTGTAATATCCGTCTCCCGCCGAATGTCCGTCGGTGCCGGAAAAGGTGATGCCCTCAAAATGAAGATCCGAAACCGTCTGACCGGATGAGGGAGCGACCTCCAGCAATCTTTGAAGAACCGGGTAGGAAGCACGCAGTGTATCTGCGGATTCACCTGATAAAAGGTGGTAATATATGCGGTTTTCTGCACGGTCATGGTACCATCTGCCGGGAACTCCAAGTCCTTCCTTTACGTTTTCCAGATAATATCCATACGACCACGTCAAAGGGCGCCATGATCCCGTGCGGAACAGAATCTCTCCGTTTTCGGGATTCCACTTTTCGGGATACAGTCTTGCTTCCATCCAGTATTGCAGGATGACAAATTCCACATCTTCAAAACGGTACAGAGAGGTCGGAATATCGTCAGGGGTATAATACATCATTCGATTGGAAAGCGGATTTGCGGCGTCATCTGCGACATCATTTGCCCAGCCGTTGTTTTTTACCGGGGTGTTTCGTGTCATACGAATGTCATTTTCCGGGTACCGTGTACGTTCGCGTCGTTCCCCGTTGACATAAAACTGTGTAAAGTGTGCATCCGACGGAAGGTCCGCATATACAATGTCCTCTCCCGCATCATGCCAATCATGAATGGAGATCCTGCTTGAAATGACCGCGCCATTGCCAATCCATGTCATTTTGCTGTCGCGTTCATCCAGCGTCAGTGTCTTCTCTAAAACATATTCCCCGGGCAGAAGATGGATTTCCTTTGTTCCATCCGCCGATCGTGCCAGCTGCAGTGCCCGTGCAATCCCACCGACTGCGTTTTCGGTAGAGGATCCGTCGCCCCTGCCGCAGGAAACCGGGGAAGCATATATCAAGGTTTTCATTTGTACTCCTTGTTTCAATCGATTCAAATCTGTCGTGCGAATATCCAAAATCCGATGAAAGGAAGCCCTGACCGCAGAATCAGGACGGTTTTCCAAGCTCCATCAACTGTGTATACAGCTTTTCTACGCTGTTTTTGATCTTCTTTTCCGATGCCGCATATGCCGAAGCAAACATATTTCCTGAGCGCATGGTCGAGGTAAACAGACCGTAGGCGCCGCCTGCACTTGCTGAATACAACACGGAAAGATCGTACGTGCGTCCGTCCATGATCAGATCCAGCATTTCAACCGATTTTGCATCGCGGGAATATTTTCCCTGCAGTGCGGATTCATAGTATGCCGGAATGACGGTTTTCTTGCTTTCACATGCCATTGCTTCCGAAAGCGCACCGATCATTTCCAAATTTTCGGCGTTGTTCGGAATACACAGCACAGAATAGTTATCAAGACAGGTGCTGTAGTATTCCGACTGGCTTTCATCATACTTCGGGAACGGCAAAATGCCGTAATTGGATTCCATGTCGCGCAGCTGGTTATAAAGAGCGGACAGTCTGACAGGCATAACCAGGGCGCTGTCCTTCTTGAAGATCGCGTATTTATCATCATACATGTATCCCTGATTGCCATGCCAATACCAGAAGGTACCGTCATTTTCATAAATCAGCTGATACACTTTTTCATAAATCTGATTGGCTTTGTCTGTACCGAGCATGACCTCAAAACCGTTGTCTGTAACATTCAGAATCGGTTGACCGCTGGTCATCAGATAACAGTCCACGCTGGTATTGATGTCCGTCAGCAGTCCGTAGAAGTCACCGGTGTCGCGTGTGCCGTCGCCGTTGACATCCAGATACAGATCTTTTGTAAGGTTGTACAGATAATCCAGTGTCCAGCGACCCTCTTCGACAACGGCATACAGGTCTTCGACATCGTAATTGGCTGCCAGTTTTTCATTGAACAGATAGGCATAAGCCAGCTGCAAACTGGTGATACATGTGTCAGATACCGCAGTATACAGCGTATCATTCACAGTAAATGCGTTGTTGATATTTTTTACCCACCAGGGCTGTGTCAGATCCACATAGGGTATCTCTGTCCAGTCCAAAAACAGATTTTCCAGTACCAGCGTTCCGGCAGTATAAACAAAGGTCGCGGCAATATCAAAGCTGTTATCCTGTGCCATGATGCTTTTGCGGATATAATTGGGATGCTCGGTATGGCTGCCGTTGTCCACGGGAATGGATTCAATGACGACGTTGAACCGTTCTTCCATCTTTTTGTTTCGGTTAAACACAGAGTCGTTTGTAATTTCACCGGTCTGTTCTTCTGCATAAATTTCATAGTCATACCAGGACACGGTCGTATACGTCAAAGATTCGCCGCCGAAATCCAGCTCCGGTACGGCATCCATGATTTCTGCTTCGGTTTCGGTTTCCGTCACAGATCCTGCCGGTTCCGCTGTTGTGGTCTCCGCGGTACCCTCGGAAGACGCGCAGGACGCCAGAAGAACCATAAACAATGCAAGGAACAATGATGTTGATTTTCTGTTGAACGATTTCATACGATCTACCTCCAATAAATGTTCATTTTGAGAACAGAATAAATAAAATATGGATATCCTGTACGAATTTGCTTCTGTATTTGGCGATTTTATTATATCATGTGGACATTTTGCATACAAGGGATTCCTCTTGTTTTTTCACTATTCTTGCAATTTTGTATAGAATATTGTTATTTTCATCGGATATTCCATAGTGATCCTGTACGGATTGTCTGTATACGCATGATTTGGCTGTTAATTTTTCAAAAAGACTTGCTTTTCCTGTAAACTTGCGTTACAATAAAGACAGTACACAGCTCTGATCGTTAGGACTTGAAAAATTTATGAAGCCGCAGGAGCGGCTGATCGATGCCGTTTTGTTATTATGCCAAAGGGACATCAATTTTGTCCTGAAGAAGCATTTGGAAAGCTGCGCGCAAAGTGAATCCGGGCTTTGACGAAATAAAGAACAGGAACTGTTGTAAGTCACGTTTGTGGTGGACTTGCAACAGTTCCGTTGTTTTGGGGGCTTAATGAAACAGACCCCATGTATGTATTCCTGAAATATCAGAATAAAAAGGTGTCAGATTATCTCTTTTCGATGAGAACTACTGTAGCTGTGGGCAGTGCGGTGAGGGCAATATTGATCGCACGACGTTGACATCACTCTTCGTTCTCATATACGGCATAAATCTTCTGAATGTTATTCTCGATAGAGTTCTGAGAACTCTCGTACCACCGTTTTCGCAGACAACCATCGATGCATTTACGGCAACACTGGAAAATGAAACGCTCGGACGGCTGGTGCTGATTCTGCTGCAGTCGGTGCTTTCATGGGCGATTCTGTTCCTTATCACTATTGGCATCCTGATAGGAAATCCACAAAGACTGTTATTCGTGTAGCTTCCATTGTGCTCGTTGTCCTGCGAAAGTGAGTTTGATTGGTCTTCTTATGGTTCCGTCGGTGAATGCAGAAGTCAAGAATGTGTTTGCGGATTGGTTCGATAAGTATGTGTCGTACGAAAACAAAAAGCAGGAATCGGTTGTTGTTTCAACCAGCGAGTATCTGTTGGGGTATATTCCGGATGGATTTGAGGTAATGATACTCCAAGATGATCTTGTGAAATTCATAGACATAAATCAAGGCACTGGTTATATTTCTATCTGTATTTCGAATGAGGTTTCTCTGAAAAAGCATCATGTATAAAACATCCCGTTGTCAATGCGAAAACTCCACATTAACAACGGGATAACTTTCATTCATTTATGCCCTATATTCTGTTTTTGCAAATATAAGCTTACATCTCGATTGCTGCACAAATTCGGTTGACAGTGCGGATGCGGTCATAAACATCGTCGGAGAATTTTCTTGTTCTGTCGTAGAAATACAGGCCGTTCTGTTCCTGCTCAATATCGGTCAGCTGGGTATAGCAAAAACCGCAGACACGCGGATGCGAGAGAAGCACTTTTGTCAGACCCTCATAACGGGCAGCGAATTCATCCTCCGTTTTCGGTGCATTGCCGTAACCCCAGCCGGAGTTTGTATTGCGCGGATCCCAGAAGGTTCCGCCGTATTCGCTGACCCAATATGGCTGACCGCGGTATTCTTCGGGACGGGTCGGCGCATGACCGCGATAGCGCTGGACGGGACTGTGGAAGTACGCAGGATTCTCCTTCATCGGTTCGAGATACGATGCCAGCAATGCAGGATCCTGTTCATAGTCATGGACATCAAACATATCGGTCTCATAATGGACACCGCCGCTTGCATCGATGACCGGACGGCAGGGATCAAGTGCTTTCGTGATGCGATACAACAATGTATGCGTTTCCTTATGCAGAACCATCTCATGATAGGTTTCGTTGAACGGACACCAGCCGACAACCGACGGATGATTGTAATGCATATTCACAATTTCCATCCACTCCGGTAAAAAACGTTCTGTCGCATCGGCGGTGGAAAGGTCAATTCCGCTTGCCTCCTCTGCCCAGACCATATAACCGAGGTGATCGGCATAATAAAGTGTGCGTTCTTCAAAGACGCGCTGGTGCAGTCTGGCACCGTTGAAGCCAAGCTCCATGGACAACTCGATATCGCGTTTGAGAAATTCCGCATCGGGAGCTGTATAAATACCATCAGCATTGAAGCCCTGATCGAGGATCAGACGCATGAAGACAGGTTTACCGTTGACCGTCAGACCGGTTTTGTCAAACGAAATATCGCGCAGTGCAAAATAACTTTCTGCGGCATCCACATCTTCACCGTTATAAAGCAGTTCGATCTTCAGATCATAAAGCCGGGGGGCGAGAACATTCCACAGATGCACCTCCGAGACACGCAGACACGCGCTTGCCGTATCGCCGACAAAATGTGCTGTGGTCAGTCCGACTTCGCGCCCGTCATAGAATGCGGTCAGCTTGACGGAATATCCCTGCATCCGTTTCTGCGATCCACGGACGCTGATATCGATGGTACCGTCTGCCGCATGCGGTGTCATTTTATGTGATACAAGATACACATCCGGTACGATTTCCACCCAGACCGTCTGCCAGATACCGGTTGTTCTTGTATAGGAGCAGGCGGCAGAAGCGTAACGGGTACACTGTTTGCCGACGGGCTGTCGTTTCGAGCGGTTGTCGTCCTTTGCCATGACAACGATCGTATTATCACCGTCTGTAAGCTTATCGGTGATGTCAAAAGAAAATGCACAGTAGCCGCCCTCATGGCTGCCGCAAAGCTTACCGTTGACCCAAACCTTGGAAGCGTAATCTACTGCGCCGAAATGCAGAATTGCACGGTGACCGGC
>JAFYTT010000266.1 GCA_017558715.1 Clostridia bacterium
GCTGCACTGGATATCGGCGGAACCTCTGTAAAATACGGCATTTTTCACGGAGCGCCGTGCTGTGGTACGTTTCCCGTCGGGGAAGATGGCGGCAGTTGGGGACTGCCTGAAAAAATACTGACATTTTTATCGACATATGATGTTGACTGTGTCGGATTTGCGGTTCCCGGACCGTTTGATTATGAAACGGGAACCTCACATATGACGCACAAATTGGCGTCTCTGTATCAGATCAGTCTGAAGAATATTTTGAAACAGCGTTTTCCGCATATACAGACTTTTTTCATTCATGATGCCGTTGCATTTATATTCGGAGCCATTGCGGATAATCCGTCGCTGTCAAGCGGAGATGTTTCCGGCATTATGCTCGGTACGGGACTTGGATATATTCACTGCATCAACGGCAGGGCAGAAGTCAATCAAAACAGAACACCGCTCCGACCATTGTGGAACAAACCGTACAAGGACGGCATTGCAGAGGATTATGTTTCTGCGGCAGCGATTATGAGCCGTGCGGAAACGCTCGGGTATCATTTTCAAAATGTGAAGGAAATCGCCGCTGCCGCACAGGGCGGAGATACGAGGCTGTTAAGGCTTTTTGAACAAACAGGGGTACACTTGGGAACGCTGGTGGAAGCAAAGCAAAAAGAGGACGGTTTTTCAACGTCTGTCATTGGCGGTCAAGTTTCCGGTGCATGGGAGCTGATGCGTGAAGGTTTTGAATCTGTCTGTACAGTACCGTATCAGCTGATCCGCGAACCTGCGAAATGCCCTTTGTTCGGTATCAGATACTGTGCCGAAAAAGGAGCAGAAAGCATATATTACGGTAAATAATCAATAAGAATACAGAAAGGAATGATACTGCTTGAAAGAGGTTTTGCTTTTGGGAGATTCTGTTCGAATGGCATATCAGTCTGCGGTTGCATCTATGCTCGGGGAATCATTCCACGTGAGTGCCCCCGGTGAAAACGGTCGTTTCGCCGCGTATACGTTAAATTCCTTGAGAGTCTGGCTGCCGGATATGCCACATCCTGACATCATTCATTGGAACAACGGATTATGGGACACGGCAATTTTATACCGCGAGGATGGTTGTTTTGTTTCTATTGAGGAATATGCCGATGCCTTGCGAAAAACATTGCGCGAGCTGCAAAAAACAGGTGCGAAGATCATTTTTGCACTGACAACGCCTGTTTGGGAGGAAAAAGCGTTTCTTACGACAGCGATGCCGCCATGTCACAAAAACGAGGATATTCGTCGATACAATGCTGTTGCCCGAACGGTTATGGAACAAAACGGTGTTATCATCAATGATCTGTACTGTGTTGTCGAACCGCACATCAAGGAATACATCTGTGAGGACATGATTCATCCGACAGAAATCGGTAAAAGCGTGTTGGCATCGGCGGTATCCGATAAGATCAGGGAGGTGCTTCATGATTGATATTCAGATTACCCGCCCCGATTACCCCATTTTGTTCGGCGGCTTTGGATTTCATAACAGCGAAGCATTGTTTTATAGGCTGATTGAGAAGGAACATTTTGACCAGAAAATCTGTAAATGCTACAGAGAATTATCCCCGGGCTTTATGAGAACCTTCGCGGGATATCCCGATTGGACAAAGGAGAATATGGATACCTTTGCCGATTATTATGAGAGGATGCAAAAATGGACCGATACGCCAATCTATTTCGCCGCAGCGAAGGGACAACTTCACTTTAATGACGAGGAGCGCCGCACATACGCGGAAAACGTTGCCGAGCGGCTGGATTATCTGATCAACACGCGCGGCGTAAAACAACTCCGTTACTACTGTTTCTCCAATGAAATGTCCATCATGGATTGGGGCGGACTGCTATCCAATCTTCCGCTGTTTCAAAAATACCATGAATATCTGTACGAGGCGTTTCAGAATCGCGGACTGAATATCGGTCTGCTTGCCACGGATGCTGCCAATATTGATAACTGGAAAACGCTCGATTATGCCGTTTCGAATATGCGGCGCATCACAGAGGACTTTTGTCTGCACGCCTATATTAATGATTATGATTGGGAAGACACGGATCGGTATGAATGGTTTTATAAGCTTTGCCTTGATGCAGTCATGAAATCCATCAAATGCGATGGAAAGCGGTTTATTCTGGGTGAATTCGGTGTAACACGCGGCGGTAATCTTGCGCATCTTCCCGGCGTGATCCGTGATGTCAATATGCTGAACGATGGTCCCTTGGCACCATACGGTGCGCTGTTTACCGCAGAGCTGGTGATGGCTGCCATCAATGCAGGCTGTTTTGCAGTTGTGCTCTGGACATTTACAGATTATCCCGATCCTTATGTATGTCATTATGCGGAGCATGATGATTACGCAAAAAAATGGGGAGAATGCGAGCATTTTATTTCCCATACACAGGATGTGAAATACAACAAATGGGGCATGCTGCGCTGGGAGGACAACGGTGATTATTCGGCACGTGATCGGTATTACTGCCTGGGCTTGATTGCAAGATACTGCCGCAGGAATGCAAAGCTATTGGAAATTGAAACCGGGGATCCGCTTCTGCGTACACTCGGACTGCAGAACCGTGACGGAAGTATCTCGATTCTGGTTCTCAATCGACATAAAGAGTCAATGGATGTCCGAATTTGCCTGAACGGAAAACGCTTTGCCGCCCAAAAGCCATTCCGTGTTTATGAATTTGATCCGCAGAACGTCCCAGCCAACGAATTTGCCGATTTGCAGGACGCCATTGGTACAATTACCGCAGAGGATGGTTCTCTGACAGCGACGATCAAAGGAGAAGCACTCACGGTATTCTCCACGGATTACGAAGAACGTCCTGATATTTTCGCATCAAATGTCGTACACAGCGGAGATATTCTGCGCTGGGATGCGGTTCAAGACCCGCTTCATTGCTATTACCGCATCTATCGCGGGGAAACGGAGGATTTCATACCGTCACGGGAAAATCAGATCGCGTCTACTGTTGCTGAAACATTAGATTTTGGCACACGTTATCTCGATGATGCAGCGATTCTTCATGTCAAGGGTGATTACTATAAGGTTCTTTCCATAAATAAAAAAAGATAAAGGAGCAATTTACCATGAAACGTTCTCTTGCACTCGTTTTTTTATGTGCTTTGTTGGTTTCCTGCGGAGCAGAAACCAAGGATAACCCAAACGATAGTACAGAATCACTGTCGGATAACCTTTCGGCTTCAACCGACATTACAGATCCGAACACCGTATCGGATTTGCCCGATACCGATCTTGGGGGTTATACCTTTCGGATCGCTGCACAGGATCCAACGCAGATTTCCTGGTCGATGAATACATTTTACGTTGAACAGGAAAATGGTGAAATCCTCAATGATGCAGTATACAGACGCAATCATTCCGCAATGGAAGCTTATAATTTCAATATCGCTGAAACCATTACCACGGATGATCCGTCAACGTATATTGCCAAAACAGTTATGGCAAACGAGGACGAATACGATGCCGTTCTCATGCGGCTTGATTTTGCTTCAAGTGTCAATACGGGTACTTTATATAATTTGCTAGAACTGCCGAATCTGAATACAGAAAAAGTATATTGGGATCAGAGCTTTATTCGTGATACCACACTTATGGGAAATCTTTTCAATATCACCGGTGACATTCTGGTATCTGACGATGAATCCACGATGGTTCTTACGTACAATCGTCCTATGGCTGAGGACTTCAA
>JAFYTT010000267.1 GCA_017558715.1 Clostridia bacterium
CGCGCGTATTGAGCTTGCTAAGCACGCAGGTATGGCGGTCATGGAGCTTGTTCGCAAGAATATCCGTCCCCGCGATATTATGACCAAGGAAGCGCTGATGAACGCACTGACGGTGGATATGGCTCTTGGCTGCTCCACCAATAGTATGCTGCATCTTCCCGCTATTGCTCACGAGTGCGGTGTGGAGTTAAATCTCGACATTGCCAACGAGATCAGCGCGGTAACGCCAAACCTCTGCCACCTCGCACCCGCAGGCCGTACCTACATGGAAGATCTGAACGAGGCGGGCGGTGTCTATGCCGTCATGAACGAGCTGACAAAAAAGAATCTTCTCCATACAGACTGCATGACGGTTACCGGCAAGACCATCGGCGAGAACATCGCAGGCTGCGTCAATCTCAACCCGGAAGTCATTCGTCCGATCGAACATCCCTACAGCGAAACTGGCGGAATTGCGGTACTGAAAGGCAATCTTGCACCCGAAGGAAGCGTGGTCAAGCGTTCTGCCGTTCTGCCCGAAATGCTGGTGCATGAAGGTCCCGCAAAGGTATTCGATTCCGAAGAAGAAGCGCAGGCGGCGATCAATGCAGGCAAAATCGTTGCGGGGGATGTTGTCGTCATTCGTTACGAAGGTCCGAAGGGCGGTCCCGGTATGCGTGAAATGCTTAACCCAACCTCTGCGATTATGGGTATGGGACTCGGTAATAGTGTTGCACTTATTACTGACGGTCGTTTCAGCGGTGCAACCCGTGGCGCCTGTGTCGGTCATGTAACACCTGAAGCAGCATCCGGCGGTATGATCGGTGTGGTAGAGGACGGAGATATCATCAGCATCAACATCCCCGAAAACACCATTGAACTCAAAGTAGATGCTGACGTTCTTGCAGAGCGTATGAAAAACTTTGTGCCTAAGCAGAAAGAACTCTCCGGTTATCTCAAACGCTATGCGACATTGGTATCCGGCGGTGCATCGGGGGCAATTCTGAACTGATATGAACGATTTAAGAGAAAAACTCGGTACACTATGTATATTCAGAGAACTGTTAGAAGACAAGGTGGTTTCCTCGCTTTGTGCCTATCTTGACAATCCTACAAGCTCGGCTTATGCCGGGTTTGTAGCGGTTCTCTATGAATGTGCAGGCGGTAATCTCGGTGAATACATCAAAGAGCTTTGCTCGAACAGCGAAAATGTATATGTGAAAACCGTCGGACGCGGTGATGCTGTTCCGAAATTCATGACATCCTCACTTGAAGCGGAACTGGATGTTCTTCAGGAGATTGCGGAACTTGATAAGGATAAGCTTTGTTGTCTGATCGATTACAAGGGGTTTTTGCCAGAGTTTACAACCACAAAATTACGTCTAAAAGACATTTATCTGCACCGAACCGAAAACATCGGAAAATACGGGTACGGTATCTATGCAAAAAACCGCATGTTTTATGTAGATGATAATGGCAGTATTGTCCCTGTTCTGCACCCCGATAAAACAGAGCTATCCCATCTGATTGACTATGAGCGTGAGCGTCAGATTGTCATTGACAACACCAGGGCATTGCTTGCAGGCAAGCCTGCGGCAAACATTTTGCTCACCGGCGATGCAGGTACAGGTAAATCTTCAACCGTCAAGGCAGTAGCAAACGCACTTTGGAGCGAGGGTCTTCGCATTATCGAAATGCGTAAGGATCAGCTTCGCGTGATTCCAAAGGTTCTTGATGAACTGTCAGCAAATCCCTTAAAGTTCGTGTTGTTCATAGACGATCTTTCGTTCCTCAAGGATGATGATAACTTCAATGCGCTGAAAGCGGTGTTGGAAGGCTCGGTTACGGCGAAGTCTGCAAACGTGGTAATTTACGCCACAAGCAACCGCCGTCATATCATCAAGGAAACATTCTCCGACCGTGAGGGCGATGATATTCATCGTAATGATACGATGCAGGAGCTTGTTTCGCTGTCGGAGCGTTTTGGTATTCATGTCACGTTCTCCAAGCCCAATAAGCAGACTTTCTTGAACATCATCCACCATTTGGCAGCAGAAAATGGCGTGGATATGCAAACGGAAGAGTTGGACTTGCTTGCCGAGCGGTTTGCATTGGAGCGCGGAGGAAGGTCTGCGAGATTGGCAAAGCAGTTTATTGACGGATTACTTGCGAGGTGAAGTGGTATGTATTTTGATGATTTGAAAATTGGTATGACGGTGGAAATTTCACCTGCCGTGATAGAAAAAGAAAAGATGATGACTTTTGCCCGTGATTACGACAATATTCCGCTTCACACAGACGAGAAATATGCGAAAACCACTCCGTTCGGTAAACTGATTGCTCCCGGCGTAATGTCCTTTATGTCGGTATGGGCAAAATATCTTGAAGTTGATTTCTTTGGAGATGAATTAATTGCAGGAAAATCAACCAAGATCGAATGGTTAAAACCCGTTTTCGCAGATGATGTTTTATCAGGCAGAGCAACCATTACGAAGTTAGTAAAACGCAACCCCAAAAACGGACTTGTAGAGATTACTATCGAGGCATATAACCAGAATGGAGATATGGTGCTGACAGATGTGACTGAAGCAATTGTGAAATGCAAAGACGGTGAGAAATAAATGATTGGCGTTATTGTAAATGTGATTACAGTGCTTCTTGGTTCGTCCATAGGTTTGCTGTTTAAGAAAGGGATACCCGAAAGGGTGACCAAGGTGGCGATGATCGGTCTTGGTGCTTGCACCTTGTATATTGGAATATCGGGTAGTCTTGTCGGTGAAAACACGCTGATTCTGATTGTGTCTGTCGTTCTGGGTGCAATCGTCGGAACCTTGCTAAACATTGACGGTGCTATTAACCTTCTTGCCGGAAAAGTCGAAGAGAAATTCAAAAAGGAGGGAAAAAGTGTCTCTGTTGCAGAAGGTCTTGTTTCAGCCACTCTCTTGTTCTGTGTCGGCTCTATGAC
>JAFYTT010000268.1 GCA_017558715.1 Clostridia bacterium
CATCGGCGAATGGGTCGAGCTTGGCGAATATCCGCTTGACATTGATACGCTGGCACAGATGGTCTGTGATATTTCGTTTAATAATACCAAGGATTTCTTCGGATTTGAAATTCTGTAAAGCATGAAAATGCCCCGTCATCGTAATTGGTGACGGGGTGTTTTTTTGGGTATATTCAACACATCTGTAGGGGCGATTCACGAATCGCCCGCTTAATATAATCGATGATGCGAAAGGTTATAGAATACCATTATCATCAATCAGGTTATTTTGAACCACAGAAAGCATTGAACGCGGCGTTTCGGGCGATTCGTGAATCTCGCCCCTACATCAGGACAGGATCAATCTGGAATGTAATTCATAAAGCGCCGTCTTATTGGAATCCCAATGCAGTTTTTCTCTCGCTTCGGAATAGGACAGCCATACACATTCGGTATGTTCATGTGAAAGAACAAGATCGTCACACGCAAACGCAAAGGCGTATTCCGGCACGACGTAAAGATCCTCACGCCAACCGTATTCGCGGCGTTTTGGGAAGATTTCAACGGGAATGGAGCAGATCGAATCGAGCGGCAGGAGATCCGTGACAGTCACGCCGCCCTCCTCGAAAATCTCGCGCTTTGCCGCCCGGATCGGTGTTTCGTCGTCCTCACCGCCGCCGGCAATAAACTGCCATTGGTCGTGGTCGGCACGGTGGAGAACACAGAACAGCGGCTGACCGTCAACGATCTTATAAGGAATCGCCAGAATCTGAAACGGCGCTCTCATCGGTCAGTAAAGATCTTTGAATACATCGTCAGATCGTTGATATCCTTATCGTACGCTTCCAGCTCGTCGATGCCGTAGTAGTCCATCAGCGCGTGCCAGCGTTCTGCCATATCGTCGTCGTACAGATACGGACGGTAGCCAAGACCCAGATAAATCTTGATCGCAGGCTTTCTGAAATCGTCGGTGTTCAGGTATGCGAGCTTGATTTCATGCTTTTTGAAGTATTCAACGACTGCAGTGCAGACTGCACGACCGCCGCCGAGACCTCTTACGTCAGAGGAAGAGCCGACCATGTGGAGATTTCCGATGTGACCGGGTTCCAGCTGTACCGTTGCGGTGGAGAAGATACGTCCCTCGGGTGTGACAGCGAAGAAAATACCGTCCTCGGGAATCTTGGGATCATCCCACATCGATTCGTAGAAGTGCTCACGTGTCCACGGTGTGCCGCCGGTCAGTTCAATGCAGGCATCGATCCAGCCGTCTGCCAGCTGTTCCTTCGTGAACTTGTCGGTGGTACGGTCAATGACGTAACAGCCTTCTTTCAGCTTTACAGGTGCGGGTTCCTTGTCTTTCCAGACCATTCTCAGTTGTGCCATAATCCAATAGTTCCTTTCCAAATGATGAAAATTTACGCTCTTCTCCATTCCTCGCAAAGATAACGGTGTACCGATGCGGGAACGAGTGCGGTAAAGTCGTGTTCATAACGTATCATTTCGCGGACGAAGGTGGAGCTGATGTGCATGTATTCCTGCTTTGCGGGAATGAACAGCGTATCCACATCCTCGACGGCGCGGTTGATGCCGTACATGGTCATTTCATAGTCAAGGTCGGTGCCGTTTCGGATCCCCTTGACGATGACAGCATCGTGCTCTTTGGCAAAAACAGCGGTCAGACCGCCCTCAACCGAGCAGGTGACGTTGTCAAGATGCGCCGTTGCCAGACGCAGCATGTGCAGCTTCTCCTCGGAGGTGAACATGCTTCCCTTTTTATCCGCATTGGAAAACGCGGTGACATAGACGCGGTCAAACATGGAGGCGGCACGTTCAATGATGTCAAGATGTCCCATTGTGATCGGATCAAAGCTGCCGGGAATGACAGCGGTACGGATGATTCTGCTCATTTGTCAGTCACCTCCGCGGGCTTCATGCGAAGATAGGTAATATATATGCGTCCGTATTTCGCAGTTTTTGTGACTTCATATTTTTCAAATACCGCATCGTCACCGTCGAAAATGTCGGGCGATTCCGATTCAACGAGGATTTTTGTCCGCTCGTCAGCGGCACCCGATACAGCCAGGCGCTTCATGACCTCGCCATGGATGCGTTCGGTAAACGGCGGGTCGATATAAATGAAATCAAACGGGCGGTCGCCGTTCTTGGAAAAGCCTTTCAGATAATCCTGATACTTGTAATTGACGATACGGCAGCGGTCGAACAGCTTTGTTTTCTTAGCGTTTGCCTTGATGATATTGATCGCATCGGGCGACGCATCGACCATAACGGCAAGTGCCGCGCCGCGCGAAACCGCTTCCAGACCCATCTGTCCCGAGCCTGAAAACAGGTCGAGAAAGTGGGAATTTTCCATTTCAAACTGCAGTGCGCTGAACACCGCTTCTTTGACGCGTTCCGCTGTCGGACGGGTAGCTTCCCCTTCCAAGGTTTCCAGCGTAACGTTGCGTGCTGAACCTGTAATGATTCTCATAGGAGTCCTTTCTTGTTGAGGAATGCTGTCATAATGAAAGCTGGCGGTGACAAAGATCGCGTAGGGCGGGGGCTTGCTCCCGCCGTATACCAGCATATACCTGCAATTAAACAGGTGTACCGATATATTCTGCCGTAATGGAAGAATATTATTTTGATTTACGATATTTTACGTAAATTATCTATCTTTCCCATCATTTAATTTATGGCACGGCGGGAGCAAGCCCCCGCCCTACGCGGATTTGGACGC
>JAFYTT010000033.1 GCA_017558715.1 Clostridia bacterium
CATTGATTGCAATGAAGCTATTGAAAAATACAATCTTTGCTATGTCAACTATGATGCTGAAGATGATGTTAGAACGATTGAATTTGAAGATTTCCAAGTCGGTGATGATGTAATTATCGGTTTATATGATAGCGAAAAAGAAAACGCCTTTAATAAGACTGCTGTTGCTGAGCAAGTCCAACTTGCAACGCAAAGATTGAACTAAATTCCAATTTGTCGAACTGATAAAGGGCGCACTTCTATACATCGCATTCTGCCATGTAGTCCGAATAATGATAAAAGCCAAGCTGCATCTGCAGTTTGGCTTTAACTGTTTTACGACCACCCGCCTAATGATCGGGGCTTTTTTCTGTGGGGAAGATTTTTATGTGACCGTTTTTCAGCCGCCGCATACAATGTTAGAGGAGCGAGCGAGAGAACACCCGCAAAGCTCCCACACACACTGAAAACCCAACAACCGAACTTTTGGAGGTTTCTTATGAGCTGCCTTTGCAATCTCTTCGACGGCGACAACATGTGGTGGATCATCATTATCCTGCTCCTTGTTCTTTTCTGCTGCGCCTGCGGCTAACGGATACAACGGCTGTGGATGCCATTCTGCATCCAACGGCTGGAACAACAACGGATGTGGAAACGATACCCCTTGCCGCAGATGCGGATGCAATGACTGATTGGTGTATCGACGCTGATCTGATCCATTGAACCGCGAACGCCCGCCATGGAAGAAACTTTCCGTGACGGGCGTTGTTTTTGTGATTATTTGAAGAAACGAAGCTTGAAGTATGCAAGATACTGATTCCAGTCCTCGCGGGAGAAATAGTGCGTGCCGAAACGGCAATGGTAGTGGACCCGTCCTCCTGCGAGACGGAAGGATTCGCCCGCATTCGGATAGCGGTCGAGCGGCAGTCCGTTGTCCTGTTTCATGTCTGCCATATCGGGAACCACGCCTGTGTCGAGGAATTCGTTCAGCTGTGCGATGAGCGCCGCATTCATGAATTCTCTTGCAGGGTCAGCCCAGGAGTCCTCCCAGGCGGATCCGATGCACAGTGCACGCGGTGCGACGAGTGCTGTCAAAAAGTGCTGATCAAAAGGCATCTCATATTCGCGGTCTTTATACTGGCGGTAGTTCGGGCAGAACCAGAACGGGAAGACGCGGGAGATGACCTCGACGGTTTCGCCGACTTTACTGCGTGTGATCGCGGCACCGGAGCAGCCGGAGTCGTTGGAGCAGGCACCTGCAAAGCGGTCGTCAAATGCTGCTGTGACCAGTGCGGTCTTGCCAAGACGGGAGTGACCGGCAACAAAGATTTTGTCGGTATCAATATCGTCGCGGCGCTGGAGCACGTCCATCAGACGGGAGAGTGCGTATGCCCACATACGGATCTTACCCCATGCGGTCGGTGTGCGGTTGCCTTCTTCCGTTCCGTATTCCGGATAGTGACCGGCAAGACCGTTTGTATAGTCGCCGTTGTCGGAGGTGATGTCTTCATAGTAGACCTGCGCTGCGGCAAATCCCTGATCGGTGATCTCCTCCAGCGGGAAGTACTTATCGGGAACGAGCGGACGGAAATTGATGTGAATGACCAGCGGAACCTTGCCTCGGTTCAAAGGATTGTTTGACGGAATGCCGATAGGATGGTTCGGACGGAACAGGCAGACGGGGAAGGAAAATTCACCCATCGGTGTTGGAAAGGTGACATCAAAATATTCACCTGTAACTTTGCCTGCGCACATGTTGGGTTCCGGCTTGCGGGTCTCGCGGCAGGTGACGACGGACGGATCGTCGAGCAGGTTGGTGATCGCACCGCCCGGCGCGTAGCCATATTCGTTTTCGGAAAGAATTTTGCGCAGTTCCGCGCGGCGGGTTTCCCAGCTTTCGGGTGTGACGGCGGTACCGTCGATATGGGTATAAAGATCCGGCAGCGCACGCAGATCGATTTCGTTTTTCAGAAGTGTCATGATGAACTCCTTTCAAGGATATTTTGAGATAAGTATTTCGGCGCAGAAACGTTATGTTCTGTGCAGAAAACGCTGTTCAAAGTAGGAAAGATAGCGGTTCCAGTCCTCACGCGAGAAGTAGTGCGTACCGGGGCGGCAATGGTAGTGTACATTTCCGCCGCCGAGCAGAAATGTTTCATCTGTGTTCGGATAGCGGTCAAGCGGCAGTCCGTTGTCCTGCGTCATACAGGCAAAGTCTGTGAGGACACCCGTTTCAAGGAAGTGATTGAGCTGCGCGATGATCGCCGCATTCAGAAATTCTCTTGCGGGATCAGCCCAGGAATCCTCCCATGCAGAGCCGATGCAAAGGGCACGCGGTGCGACAAGTGCGGTCAAAAAGTGCTGATCAAACGGCATGTCATATTCGCGGCCTGCATACTGACGGTAGCTTGGGCAGAACCAGAACGGGAAGACGCGGGAGATGACCTCGACGGTTTCCCCGATCTTATCGCGGGTGATCGCGGCACCGGAACAGCCGGAGTCGTTGGAAACAGCACCTGCAAAGCGGTCGTCAAAGGCTGCTGTGACCAGTGCGGTCTTGCCGAGACGGGAATGACCTGCAACAAAGATCTTGTCTGTTGCAATGTCGTCGCGGCGCTGCAGGACGTCCATCAGACGGGAGAGCGCATATGCCCACATGCGGATCTTACCCCATGCGGTGGGGGTACGGCTGCCTTCTTTCGTGCCGAATTCCGGATAGTGACCGGCAAGACCGTTTGTATAGTCGCCGTTGTCAGAGGTGATGTCCTCATAATATACCTGAATTGCGGCATAACCCTGATCGGTGATCTCCTCCAGCGGGAACAGTCTGTCGGGGATGAGCGGACGGAAGTTGATGTGAACGACCAGCGGCATCCGATCACCGAACGCGGAGTGCTTCGGACGGAAGAAACGGACAGGGAATGCAAATTCCCCCATCGGTGTTGGGAAGACAACATCGAACGATTCGCCCGTGACCTTGCCGGCACACATATTGGTATCGGGTTTTTGCGTCTCGCGGCAGGTGACAGCGGAAGGATCATCAAGCTCGTTGGTCAGTTTTCCTCCAGGTGCATAGCCGTATTCGTGTTCCGCAAGGATCTTTCTCAGCTCGGCGCGGCGGGTTTCCAGCTTTCGGGTGTGACGGCGGTACCGTCCATGTGCGTATACAGATCCGGCAGTGCGCGCAGATCTATTTCATTTTTCAACAGCGTCATGTTATTATCTTTGGATCAGTCAAAGCAGATGGGGGTGTTGGAAACAGCGGAACGCGGTTCAGCCATGTAGTCGGCAACGGTCTCACGCCACTTGTTGTAGTGCTCGGTTGTCTTGTGGAATGCAACGGCATCCGCATCGGCAAACACTTCATACAGTGTGAAACGGGTCGGGTCATCCTTGTTCCACAGTACATCGAAGCGGACATTGCCCGGTTCCTTGCGGGTGTTGTTGTGATTGTAGGTCGTGATTTCCTTGAACTGTTCGACAAATTCGGGTTTGACGTGAACGGATACGAGATTGGCGATCATAGTACGATCTCTCCTTTGATTCAAAATTTATTTCGGTTTCAGTATATCACAGATTTTCAAAAATGGCAAGGGTTTGCATAGAAATAACTCTTGATTTTTTTCATTA
>JAFYTT010000269.1 GCA_017558715.1 Clostridia bacterium
AAATTTTACCCTTGCCGTACGCATTGACCGTCAGCGCGGGATTGCCGTCGTCGGTGGTTGCCAGTACCTTTGCGGTGGTCACTTCATACTGATGCTTGATCTCACTCCACATATTTGCGGTGGTTCCGTCAGCAAAGGTTACGAAATCACCGCCGACACGACGCGCACGGGTCTTGACCTTGACACCGGTATACGAGGAGAACGGCGACAGCAGCGCGTTGCCAAGGGAAACATACAGGGAAGCACCTTCCTTCACGCGGCGGAGAAGCTCTGCAAGCACATGACCCTCAATTGCCGCAAGACCGCAGAGGTTGGGCAGCATGTAAACGGGAGACTGGGGAATTTCGTCCAGATGCCATGCAAAGGTGATGTCAAGACCTGCTTGTTTTGCAAGAATGAAGGAACCGTAAGCCGTTGCCCAGAGGTCCTGTCCGGCGGTCAGAATACAGACGGCATCCTTGATGTACGTCGGGAGCGTGTTTCCTTCTTCACCGTCCGTACCTGTGATGCCCGCCGAGAAGCTGTCCGCAAAGTCGGCGAATTCCTTCATCGCGCCGACAACAGGCTTGGGAGAGCCGTCGGTGTGGAAGAGACCCAGCTCGCGTTCGACCGCATCCCAGTCATACGGGGTATGGGTCAGCAGTTCCTGCTCGTTTGCACACCACCAGACAAAGCCGCGCAGATCGTGTGCCCATGTCGAGAACAGACAGGCACGGATATAGTCGGCAGCGATGTCCTCATCGGCGATCATCGGACCGAGCGTACCTGCTTCTTCAATGAAGCAAGGCTTGCCGCCGAGCGATGCGTACATGACCGATTCCGAGGTGGAATGGAGAATCGACTTCATTTCATTGAGCGGCTCGGTGTCACAGTGCGGCGTGAACAGAGGATAGGGATGGGTACAGAGAATGTCAAGGATTTCTCCCTGATCCTCGGGCGACCATGTAGCGGTCGGGGAAAGTCCGTGCATACCGGAAACGACGGGATGTTCTTTGTCCTCGGCACGGATGGTATTGGTGATGGTTGATGCCCACAGATAAGCCGCATCGTGGGAAATGCCCTGCATACAGTTGCACTCGTTTCCAAGATCCCATGCAGCAATCGCGGGATGATCCTTGAAGCGGCGCACCATGTAGCGTACAAAGCGGATCTGCCAGCGGATAACGAGCGGATCGGACAGCAGTCCTTTCCCCTGGAACGCTTCGGGCATGTGCATACGGCCGCTCATCCAGCCGGTGACAAGTCCTACGATCAACTTGATGCCGTGCTTTTCCGCAAGGTCACAAAACTCGGCAAATCGGTCAGCCATAACGATGTCAACACCCGCACGTCCCGCGTCGGTGAACGGCAGGGGATCTTCGCGCAGACGGATTTCGCGCTCGTGTGAGCCGCCGCCGTAATGGATGCGAAGCGGCTGGAAATCGCGCCAGTTGGGGAACATACGCATGACGCGGACGTTGTGTTCCGCAAGTCTTGCCATGTCCGCATCGATCACATCGGGACGCCAGTCAATCCACATATTCGTGCCTGCGTGGGATGCCCAATAGTTGCAGCCTGTGAAATACTTGCCGGATGTGAAAATGGTATCGTTGGGTTTCATATCGGAATCCTCCTTGTATTATCGGACCGATGCAAGCCAGTGTTCTCTCGCCCGCACCATATCGTTCTCGTCATAAATGCCATGTAAAAACATATTGCCTGTAAAGTCGTATTGTTCAAGAAGCGCGGCGGTATACGCAAAATCGACAATGCCAAGACCCGTGCCGCAGAAGTCGATGCCGTCACCTTCTCTGATATCCTTGCCGTGCGCAAGAACGATGTCGTCACCGTACAAAGCAAAGGCGTGTTCCAGTATCTCTCGGACGTTTTCTTTGTGCGCTTCGCCTGCGTGGAACAGATTTGCGCAGTCGAGAATCATTTTAAGATTGGGTGAGCCGACGGTGTCCATCAGCCGGCGTGCGCGTTCGGGGGTTGAGATGATGTTGGAGGCCTCCGATTCGACGGCGAGGGTGATACCGTATTCCTCTGCGATCTTCGTACAGCGGGAAACGGTGTCGAGCATGTCGTTCCATGCTTCTTGTGTGTCGTTGTCGGAATGCGGCGACCAGAGATGATCGGCATTGCGCGTGCCGGAGCATAGGGAAATGTATTTTGCCCCCAGCTCCTTTGCGGCGCGGCACAGAATTTCAAAGCGGCAGATGCCTTCCTCACGGATGCCCCTGTCAGGATGTGCCATATTGAATGTACCGTTGATGACCTCGACGGGGATTCCGTATTTCTCCGCATTTTCAGCGACGGCACGGATGGCGGCAGACGGGATGACCGCAGGAATTTCGATTTGTCCGTTCGGTGTAAAGTCCGTTTCGGCAATCGAGGAAAACGAAAACTGAACGGCTTCAAATCCGCGTTCCTTCATTTTCCGAAACAGGACTTCGGCTGTGTACGGGGTATGTGCGGCGGACTCAAAGTCGGTCGAGCAGACGCCGCATTTACAGTGTAGGCGCATTGGGGTGTACCTCGCTTTCTGTTGATTTCTGATTGCAGTATAACACACGCCGAAGAAAAAGTCAAGGGGATTTTTGATATGTTTCGGATCTCTCAAAAAATCACGGCGAAGCCGTGTATATCATCCATTCCAAGGAAATGGTATATCATCAACACAACGTGCTGTATATCATCATTGACCAATCGCCAATGCATAAAAAAACGACAAGTTGAAGCTTGTCGTTTTTTGGTGGAAATGAAGGGGCTCGAACCCTTGACCTCACGGATGTGAACCGTGCGCTCTGACCAACTGAGCTACACTTCCGAATATTCGATTGTGTTAATATTATACCGCAAAGCTCTTTATTTGTCAAGTATGAAGCGCAAAGATTTTGCGCGCAAAGATTTTCTGCGGGAAATCTTTGCAGTCAGATTTTGAAGAATTTTTGAATATTTTTACCGGTTTTGCGCGATTTTATGAATAATGAAACAAGTTTTTGAGAAAAGTGTGAACTTTCGCGGATTGTGTTGACTTGTTCACGGGATTTTCTTATACTGAAAGCAGTGGATTTGCAATACGTATGAATAGGACCGTTTTGTGCGGTTCATACTGACGATAAAGGAACAGATATCAGAAAGCGAGGAATCGAAATGAAATATTCCGTTTTGCTGTCAGTGCTGATTGTGATTGCACTTGCGATTGTAATCGGTTCCGGTTTTGATACGCGCGAGGATGTGGTTCTCGATGATTATCGGACACATGCAGACGGCGGTGCTGTGACTGTGGAGGTGGACGTGACAAGTCCGATGGGATATGTCCGCTCTGCAAAGGAACGGCAGGAGGACGGCTGTTTGTATGTCAGCTTCTATTCCGCGTTCGGCGGGCATAACGGCTCCATCGGTGCCCGCGATTCCTTTGAGCTGACAACACCCGCCGATTGCAGAGAAATCTATTTTTTGTGTGACAACAGCAGCGGTGACGGTTACGATCTCGTCCTGCGGCGTGATGATGCTTCCTCCGCGTGGGAACGGGTGGAACCGTGATGGCAATGCTGTCAACTTAACAGTTTCCGGCATTGCAGTGAAATATTTCGTCTGCGACAAAATCTGAAATCTTGCTGTCACAAGGTGAAATTCGCCCTTCGTGCGAGTGAAATTTTTCGCCCCAAAATGTCGGATTTCACCGAGAAGCCGAGAGAGAAGATAAGATTGTTACTGTTCGGAGCAGAACCGTACTGCGGCATCGTACAAAAGGACAAGCCCGCAGCTGATGAGGATGCCGCCGATGATGTCGGTCATCCAGTGAACGCCCGATAACAGCCGTCCGACGGTCATGAACACAGCAAAGATTCCTGACATCAGACACACCCAACGACGAAGCCGCGGATGTCGGATTCTGCGGCGGAACTGCATGATGGCAGTCGGCATGACACACAGAACCAATACCGTTGTGGAGGACGGATAGGATGCTTCCAAAACACCTTCAATCAGAATCGGTCGGCAGTTGATGACGACACTTTCAAAGAACAGATACACCGCCGCGACGGCAAGATAGACCCCGCCGAGAAGCAGGACATCATGGTCGACCCGCAAAAGGGATTTTCTCCGTATCCACTGCACAAGTCCGAGTATGGCAAACCCAAGCATGCATGCAAACGGAAGCAGACTCAGCCAGTCGGTGACGGTATAGAGCGTCATGGACACACCCGTCAGCGTATGTACCCATTGATTGAGCGATGCAAGTCCGACACAGGAGCCCATCGGACCGATCGGACGGACATCCGCCAGACGTACCAGGACCGTCCACAGAACAAATGCCGCAAGAACACATCCTGCGGCGAAGAACTTTTGGAATTTCGTGTTTCTCATGTTTTCAAACCTTCCTTTGGTCACAGATTCGGCAATCGCCGTTTCTATGATACCGCACAGATGGGAAAAACGCAAGAAACTGCCTGTCACATCCCCGATACGTTTCGTGTCAGGGGGTTTTTATCATCAAAAACGCCTTGATTGCAAGGACAGTAAAGAGAAATACCGCCGCATAGGGCTGTGGACTTACCATAAACAGCAAAACACAGAGTGCATGGATGGCAAGAGAAATGCGGGGGCGGTGATGCGCCAGAGACGACGGCAGAAGATGCTCCGGCAGAAGCATCAGAATTCCGACAAGGACGGAAAGAATAACTGCGGCGCAGTAAACGGTTTTTATATAGGGTTGGACACCGGTCAGTCCCCCAAGCGATACGCACTGCACGGAGCTGTCTGACGTTTGCGCAAAGAATGGCAGAAAGAACAGCAGAAGCGTGCTGATGTCAAGCGCGGCAAAAATCCGTGTGCGCAGATTGGCGAGCTGCTGTTTTTGTGTTTCCTCTGCGGCAATCAGCAGTTCCTCTCCCGACAGCAGTTCATCGACGGTGACACGGTAAAATGCGGCAATGGCTTTGAGGGAGTCGATATTTGGATATCCCCTGCCCGATTCCCATTTGGAAACAGCGGTACGCGACACATACAGCTGTGCGGCAAGATCCTCCTGGGTCAGACCGCGCTGTTTGCGCAGCTGCTGTAGTTTTTCGTGAAATTCCATGTTGCAACATTCCTTTCTGCGATGATGTCGTGGGAAATACGATGCCTGATACGGTGAATGGCACTGCTTCAGAACCATTGTCTGCGGCAGTGCCATAATTGTTGATGCTTACGGTTTTTTGATGCTGATGTTGAGTCCGAGCGCGGCGGCTGCCAGAACCAGCAGGAGCGTAAACGGTGCGGTATAACTGCCGGTGGAAGAAAGCAGTGCCGAGCAAGCCGTTGCGATGAAGGATGCGCACATCAGATTGAAATTCATCATGCCGAGGTTGGACGCGAAATGCTTTGTTCCGTAGAACGCGGATGTAAACGCGGAGGTGTTGGTCGGAGATGAACCGTAGGACATGCCCGTCAGACACAGACCGACAATGCACAGCGGCAGGGAGTTTGCGTTGACGGCAATCAGCGTGACTGCGGCGGCGATGATGGTCAGAACATTTGCGGCGATCATCGTGAAGCGGCGCCCCATGGTGTCAAAGACCGCACCCGTGACGATACGTCCGATGCCGTTGCAGACCGCAAGCACGCCGACGAGCGTGGTAGCAAGGGATGCTCCCGCACCAACGGAGAGGGCAAGATCACGCGCGAAGCTGATGACGGAGTTGCCGACAGCAGTCACGCAGACAAAAGCAACGAAAGCGCGCCAGAATGTAAAGCGGCGGAGCATCTCAAGTGGCGTATAATCGCGGACTTCAAAGGATTCCTCGCGTGCGGCGGCTTTTTTCTTTGGCGCGGGCAGGGAAACGGATGCATCGGGACGACGGATGAGCGGTGCTGTGAGAATCAGAACTGCGCCGAGTGCCGCACCGATGATGATATATGTGGTTCTCCAGCCAAGGGGAGAGTGAAACAGTGCATCCGCCGCGTTGCCGAGTATGAGCGAGCTGGTGCCGAAGCCCATCATCAGCGCACCCGAGGAGGTACCGCGCTTATCGGGAAACCACGCATTGACGGTGGAAATGATGACGATATAGGCGATGCCGATGCCAAGACCGGACAGGAATGCATAGGTCAGATACAGAAGTCCCACGTTTCCCTCTGTCAAAAAGGAAGAGAGCACAAAGCCGATGCCTGCCATCGCACCCGCGAGCATCAATGTATATTTTGTTCCGATTTTGCGGACGAAGAAGCTGGAGATCAGACCGCCGATGCAGAAAAAGCTCATGGTCAGTGTGAAGTTGAGCGCGAGTGCCGGACTTTGATAGCCAAGCTCGGAAGCAAGCGGTGCCTTGAGGATTGACCAGGCGTAAATGATGCCGGCAAACAGCATAGCCAAAACGCCGACAGTCAGAATGCCCCAACGGGCGGAAAGATTGTTTTTTGTTGTCATATACTTGTACCTTGTCTGTATAATTTTCATTATTATAACAAAAAATTGTGAATAAATCAAGATGGATACAAGATATCACGGCTTCCATCCGTCGCTGCAAAAAAGTCATCGATACTGCATCCGAGCAATGCGGCAATATCGGGCAGGAATGTAATGTCGGGATAGCACGCCACGCGTTCCCATTTGGAGATGGCCTGTGCCGAGACACCGAGCAGACGACCGAACTCCTCCTGCGTCAGACCGTTATGGCGGCGGTATTCGCGGATTTTCTGTGCAACAAGAATTGTTTTCATAGCATATTCATCATACAAGCCAATATGTTTCTTTTTCC
>JAFYTT010000270.1 GCA_017558715.1 Clostridia bacterium
AATCGCCTTCTTGGCATTCTTGACATTCTTGACATTGTTGACAGCGACGCGTTCGATGTATTCGGGACCTTCGAGTGTGGACAGCATTTCGCTGACGCGGATGGGGTAACCTGCGGTGGTGACATCACGTCCGTAGGGAGAGGTCTGGGTGACCTGTCCGGGGAGGGAGGTCGGAGCCATCTGACCGCCGGTCATACCGTAAATGGCATTGTTGACGAAGATGATGGTGATGTTTTCGTTTCTCGTTGCGGCATGGACGGTTTCTGCCATACCGATGGATGCGAGGTCACCGTCACCCTGATAGGTGAAGATGATGTTTTCGGGCATACAGCGCTTCAGACCCGTTGCAACTGCCGGAGCACGTCCGTGAGCCGCTTCGACCATATCGCATGCAAAGTAATCATATGCCATAACAGAGCAGCCGACGGGCGCAACGCCGACGGTGATACCCTCGATGCCCAGCTCATCAATGGCTTCGGCAACGAGACGGTGGATGATACCGTGGGTGCAGCCGGGACAGTAGTGAAGCGGCGCATCTGTTAATGCTTTCGGTTTTTCAAACACGATCATGTTATAATTCCTCCTTTTTGATTCTTACAGAGCGGCAAGCTCGTCGATCTTGGCAAGCACTTCCTCGGGCGACATAATCATACCGCCTGCACGGTTGCAGAGCAGTACGGGTTTCTTACAGCCGGACGCCAGACGAACGTCCTCGATCATCTGACCCATGGACAGTTCCACAGAGATAAAGCCCTTGACCTGTTCAGCGGCCTTTGCAATGACCTCGGTCGGGAACGGCCACAGCGTGATCGGACGAATCAGACCGACCTTGATGCCGCGCTTGCGGGCAGCGATGACGGCATTCTTGGAAATACGAGCCGCAATACCGAATGCAACGACGCAGTATTCCGCATCTTCCATCATGAAGGATTCGTACATGACTTCATTTTCTTCGATCTGCTTGTACTTTTCAAAACGCTCGAAGTTGGTCTTCTCGAGAATTTCGGGCTTCAGATACAGAGAGTTGACGATGTTGTGTGCTCTCTTGCCCTTGGTACCGTTGACAGCCCAAGGCTTTTCCACTGCCTGAACCTCGGGTTCGGGGATTTCGACAGGTTCCATCATCTGACCGAGCGTACCGTCAGCGAGAAGCATTGCGGGAACGCGATACTTGTCCGCAAGATCAAATGCCTTGCCGGTCAGGTCAGCCATTTCCTGAACGGAAGCGGGAGCCAGAACGATCAGATGGTAGTCACCGTGACCGCCGCCCTTGGTTGCCTGGAAATAGTCGGACTGGGAGGGCTGAATACCGCCAAGACCGGGACCGCCGCGCTGGACGTTGACGATCAGAGCGGGAAGATCCGCACCGGCGATATAGGAAATACCTTCCTGCTTTAAGGAAACACCGGGGGAGGAGGAGGATGTCATAACGCGGAAGCCTGCACCTGCAACACCGTAAACCATGTTGATTGCGGCGACTTCACTTTCCGCCTGCAAAAACGTACCGCCGATCTTGGGCATACGCTTTGCCATATATGCGGCGATTTCGGTCTGCGGGGTGATCGGGTAACCGAAATAGTGACGGCATCCCGCTTTGATCGCAGCCTCGGCAATCGCCTCATTGCCTTTCATTAAAACCTTTTCTGCCATGTTCCGAGTCTCCTTTCTTACTTTTCCACAGTAATGACGCAGTCGGGACACATCGTTGCGCAGAATGCACAGCCGATGCACTTTTCCTGTTCCGTCATTTCAGCGGGGGAATGACCCTTTGCGTTGATCTTATCTTTTGCAATGATGAGAATCTTTTTCGGACATGCTTCGACGCAGAGACCGCAGCCTTTGCACAGATCCGAGAGAAATGTGACCTTTGCCATAATCATTTCCTTTCTTATCTTTGGGGTTTGATGCTGTTGGAGAAAATTTCCCCGCACAGCGTTGAATACTTGTTTTCGCTGTCAGAAATACTTTTTCTGCAAGGTAAGCGGCATGAACTCCGCTTCTCTGCCCACGGGAATCAGGTCCGAACGCAGACACGTTGCCGCAATCGGCAATCCCGTCATGCGGGAGAGCGCCTCACACTTCTCGCGCGTTGCAAGAACGTCTTCCAGTGTGGTCGCCTCGCCCAAATTGGAGTTATTGATGATCGCCGTGAACGGCAGATGCGCCGCTGCTTCAATCTCCGCCATGACCTCTGCCGCTTCTTCGGGCGTGGTGGTCAGCGGACGGAAGAAATTGACGACGCAGAACATATCAAAATTGTCTTCCTCGCGAATATACGGCGCATATCTGCCGAGTGCATACGCGCCCCGGTCATCACCGCCGACATCCATGACAGCGTGGGTATGTGTCTG
Source organism: Clostridia bacterium (assembly GCA_017558715.1). Taxonomy (GTDB): domain Bacteria; phylum Bacillota; class Clostridia; order Oscillospirales; family CAG-272; genus RGIG3925. The sequence continues at coordinate 2,352 of JAFYTT010000270.1, forward strand.
CTGTACCAAGGCGTAGAGCTCCTGCGGCAGTGCCGGAAGATCGACGTTGGTATTGGCAAACACGGGTGAGATCAGCGGAATACCCGCCGCCTCCAGTTCCTCCGCGGAGTCCTTGGTTCGAAAATACGGATTGACGATATCAAGATCGGCTATGCGCACGGGGATCCCCTGCTCCTTTAAGGAAAGCGCATAGTTGACCGCAATGTTGGTCTTACCCGAACCGTAGTGACCGCAGAAAATGGAAATACGTTTTGTGTTGTTCATATGATTTCTATTTGACTGTAGGGGCGATTCACGAATCGCCCGAACAATGCTTGAAAACGAATCAGGATTTGGAATCCGATGAAATATCTGACAAGGATTGACCAATCGGTGATATCCGATGGACGGACGATTCGTGAATCGCCCCTGCATCATGAACGGATTATCGGTTGTCGATGCTCAACCTCTGCAAACAAACTCAACCCAGCCGAACTTGTCCTCGACCTTACCCCACTGAATACCGGTCAGCTCGTCGTAGAGCTTCTGGGTCAGTGCGCCGATTTCGTTGTTCGATACTTCGTAGACATTGCCCTTGTAGGACAGGTGACCGATCGGAGAAACGACAGCCGCAGTACCGGTACCCCAAGCTTCTTCGAGTCTGCCTTCGTCAGCAGCACCGAACAGCTCGTCAACGGAGAAGAGACGTTCTTCAACGTTGTAGCCCCAGCTCTTGAGCAGTTCCACGCAGGACTTTCTGGTGATACCGGGCAGAACGGAACCGGTCAGCGCGGGGGTGATGATCGTGCCGTCGATCTTGAACATGACGTTCATTGCGCCGACTTCTTCGATGTACTTGCGTTCCACACCGTCCAGCCACAGAACCTGGGTGTAGCCCTTCTCTTCCGCACGCTTGCCTGCACGCAGGGATGCCGCATAGTTACCGCCGCACTTTGCGTAGCCGGTACCGCCGCGGACTGCACGGACGTCTTCGGACTCGATGGCGATCTTGACGGGCTTGATGCCTTCTGCGTAGTACGCACCGACAGGAGAGCAGATGACGACGAAGGTCGCGTTCTTGACGGCGTGAACACCGAGGTGCGGGTCATTGCCGAACAGGTACGGGCGGAGGTACAGAGAGGTACCCTCAGAGTGCGGAACCCAATCCTTTTCCAGTTCCACGATGGTCTTGAGGATGTCCATGCAAGCTTCTTCGTCGATTTGGGGCAGGCACAGACGCTCTGCGGAGTTGTTCAGACGGCGGATGTTTTCAATCGGACGGAACATTGCGATGTCGCCGTTTGCCTGACGGTAAGCCTTCATACCCTCAAAGATTTCCGCGCCGTAGTGCAGAACGGTAGATGCGGGATGAATCGGGAGCGGACCGAACGGGACGATGCGGGCATCATGCCAGCCGAGGTCCTCGGAGTAGTCCATGATAAACATGTGGTCGGTAAAGATCTTGCCAAATCCCAGTTTGGATTCGTCAGCGGGCTTTGCCTTGGGTTCTGTTGTTTTGGTAATCGAAATTTCGTACTTCATAACACATTCTCCTTATGTAAAGTATGTATATGATATCAAAGCGTTAAGTTTGGCTTTGTATCGTTTGCTTCTTTGTTTTTCTGAAAATCTTCCTCTGTCAGCAGTCCATCACGCAGACACGCGATTTTGAGTGCTTCCATCTCGACGGAAAGATCGAGCTTGTCGTCATCAAACAGTGCCCGGTACTGTGCTTCCATGGCATGCTTGATATCGATCAGATGCTCCAG
>JAFYTT010000271.1 GCA_017558715.1 Clostridia bacterium
CTGCTCGGCGAAGGCTTTTATTCACAGAGCCGTGTCTGGGGACATACAGGCATGGTCTATGGAGATGTCTGCCTGATTGCCCGTCTTGAAATAGAACTTGACGACGGCTCGGTAAAGGTCATCACAACCAATACAGAGGACTGGACCTATCAGTACAGCCCGATCACCGTCAATAACATTTACGCAGGCGAAACGTACGACTGCCGGCTCGAAATTCCCGACCACGCCGACTATGACAGCTCCGACTGCGGCTGGGGACCCGTCATCACCGACGATACGCCCAAGGGTGTTCTGACCCCGTGTCTGATGCCGCCCGTCCGCGTTGTTCGTACATTGCCTGCAAAATCGGTGCACTGTGCCAGCGGCAAGGATGACGGCGCATGGATTTTCGACATCGGCGAAAACATGGCAGGTGTCGCAGAGTTTCATCTTCCTCACTCCCCGCGCGGCGCAGTCTACGTCTTCCGCTATGCAGAAAATCTGACGGAAAACGGTCAGCTGGATGTCCGCTCCACCGGTGCATTTGCGACACAGTGTATTCAGCAGGATATGTACATCTGCCGCGGTGACGAGGGCGGTGAGGTCTACCGTCCGCGCCTGACCTATCACGGCTACCGCTATGTCGAGGTCACCGGCTTCCACGATTTCTCCGACGGCTACGGAACCGTACCGAAAGCATCCCTTGTCACAGGCATCCAGCTCGCAACGGCGATGGAGCAAACTGCGCAGTTCCATACCGACTGCAAAGACCTGGAACATCTGAACAATCTGATGCATAACACCTTCCTTTCCAATTACCACGGCATTCCCGAGGACTGTCCTGCGCGCGAAAAGTGTGGCTGGCTCGGCGATGCGCAGGTCGTCTGCAACTGGGGACTTCTGAACTACGACAGCGTTTCCGCCTACGAAAAGTACCTTCATGACATCCGCACCACCCGTGAGGTTTACGGTGTCTGGCAGATGATTGCGCCCGGCAAACGTGGATGCGGCGAAGCATCTCCGCTGTGGGGCTGCGCACAGATCATCATCCCGTATTATCTGTACCAATACTGCGGCAACAAAGAAGCGGTGCTTGCCAATTTCGATCTGATGGAAGCATGGGTACAGCATGAATTGGACGCATCCGATCATCTGATCGTGCGCCACGGACTTGGCGACTGGTGTCCTCCCGGCGGAGAACAGGCAGAGCGCCGTATGCCCGTTGAACATTCCTCCACCTTGATGTTCTATGAAATCTGCATCCGCATGGCAGAGCTCAGCACGGCGCTCTCCATCGGAAATGGTGCATATTATACTGACCTTGCCGATCAGATCAAAGCAGCGTTCATCGGTACATTCTACAATCCACAAGAACACTCCTTCGGCTATTGGGGTACGGACGGCTGTGCGCTGATGATCGGTCTGACACCGGACGGTGAACGCGGTGCGATGCTCTCTTCCCTGCGCGCACGGATAGCACATGACGGTTACGCAATGCCGACCGGTATTTACGCAAACAAATATCTCGTTCCTCTGCTGTTCGAGGAAGGCATGGGTGACGATGCCCTTCGCTTCCTCTTCAACCGCGAACACCCCAGCTTCGGTACAATGATGGACGACAATGCCACCTCCATCTGGGAAGCGCCCGACATGACCGACAAGGCAGACCCGACAAAGGGTGTTGCCTCCTACAACCATCCGATGCACGGCGGATTCCTCTATTTCGCACTCACACAGCTCTGCGGACTGCAGCCTGCCGCACCCGGTTATGCGGCGATTCGCTTCGCACCGTGCTTTACTGCGGCTGCCGATCATACATCGTGTGAAGTCAGCTTCATCTCTGGCAAGGTTTCCGTTTCCATTGATCGCTGCAATGGCGGTCACCGCTGTCAGCTGACCGTTCCAGCAGGGGTTACCTGCATCGTTGACAAGCAGGGCTGTATCACGGTCGACGACAAGCCGTATGACGGTGCGCCGCTCGGCTCAGGCACACACGAAATCTTCATTGCATAACAGGAAAGGAGCGATTTCATGAATCTTTGCAGAGACTGGGACGCATCATCCCATCCTTATATCTGTTTTTCCCCGGATGCATCGTGTGACGAATCCAACCGCGCATGGCAGGGATGTCCTACTGTTGCTGTGACAAAGGGCGGACGGCTCTTTGCAGGCTGGTATACAGGCGGCGCATTTGAGCCTTGTATTGACAATTACAATGTGCTCGTCCAAAGCGATGACGGCGGCGAAACATGGTCAAACCCCATCCTGACCGTTTCCTCGGACCGTGCTCATCGGATGCGGAACATTGACATTGAGCTGTGGATGGCGCCCGACAATGTGCTGTGGGTCATGTGGACGCTGTCGCCGTACTACGAAACATCCAAACCCGTTTCCATTCGCAGCGGCGGCGGCTGGGATTATCACCGCGAATTTCCGTACACCGTCGTCATGATGTGCAAAGACCCCGATGCCGACGATCTTGTCTGGGAGGAACCGCGCATCCTCTGTGAAGGTTTCATGCGCTGTAAGCCGATTGTGACATCCACCGGACGCATCATCGCACCTGCTTATGACTACAGCGGTCCCGATTACAAACTCCGACTGTCCGATGACGGCGGTGTGACCTTCCGCAATGTCAGTATTTGCGGAAAACCCGATGTCTGTGTGTACGATGAAACGACGCTTTATCAAAAGGCGGACGGCACACTGCGGTTTCTGGCACGTACCAACCGCGGATACTATGTCTTCTCCGAA
>JAFYTT010000272.1 GCA_017558715.1 Clostridia bacterium
ATCACTGTCGGTCTTATGTCACTAGGCTTTATGTCGTTCGGTGGTATGTCCATTTAAACGACAAACCTTATTAGCTATTTGAGATATTAAATTCATTTATTCGGTAAGGGTGCGGAGCAAATATTATAATGACTCTTAGCACCCCTACCCCATAGATTAAGGATACCCTACCATGGATTATGCTACGGCGATTGGTGGCGTTGCCATGTTCACTGTGATCATCATGGGACTTGCCACACCGAACAACGATTTCCCGTTTGAGGGCGAGGTCATTACCAGCAACCATTATACGATTCAGACCATTTTTGAAAACGGACTGTATGAGTTTGTCGATTTTGAAAACAAAGATGCATCGTTTGATTCGCAGGAATTCTGCCATTTCATCGAATACTTAAAGCGCGTAGATGAAGACTATGTCCATATCAATGCAGGATCGCTGACATCGTCGGGAGAATGTGGCTACAAGATGGATACCTCTTATCTGCGGGAAAATCTGCTGCAGGGAAAACTGCAGCTGCTGCCGGTATCGTTCAATAATATCGGACTGTATCCTGCGCTGAAGCGGCTCTATGGGGACGGTGAAGTCCCGTTTGTGCTGTGCGGTTATCCGTCCTCCGAGGGATGCGGCGCAAAAATTAACACCAACTGCCTGGTAACGGTCATGGCAGACTCCACGGTTCACGGCGGATGCAAGGCATTTCTCGATTTTCTGCTGTCTGATCGCGTACAGACCAGTGACAACATGATCAACACCAACCTTCCTGTGACGCTGTCGGGACTGTCCGGTGCGATTGATCGGTATCGGTATTTCTATTATGTCAGAAACGCCGGTGACCGCATAGAACCTGTTGCGATATCCGATGTACCGCTGGAAGAATACACGACCGACTTTGCGGCTACTTACAACATTGAGGTTGTTATCACCGATGAAGACAAAGCCGCCATGATGGATTTCTTTGAGAACTGCCATATGCGGGCGGATTCCGATCCTGTCATCACAGCCATCGTCGAAGAAGAGCTGTCGTTCTGGAACGGCGGCGCAAGAACGCTGGAGGAAACCGCGAAAATCATTCAGTCCCGCGTGTGGATTTATCTCAATGAATAAAGAATCCCGCAGAATGCGAAGAAAGGTCACAAACCGACTGAAAATCCGCTTATTCTTCAAGAAATCATGATAAACGGAGGACTCTTTTATGAAACAACGGTTATTACATTTTTTGGTTATCCCGCTGATGGTGATCAGTCTGCTGTTCTGCGGCTGTGACGGCGGGGACGGGATTACCTATACCACCGAAACCGACCGGCACGGTAATATTGTGACGGTTGCGGCGGCAGGGGAGCTGCAGGAGGGGGCGGTGATCACATCGCTTGCGGATCGGGAAACATCCGACGAATCTGCGTACATCACCGGTTTGAAAACCTATCAGGTAAAGCCGCTGGATGAAGCGGTGCCGTCTGACTTGACTTGGGTGCGTTTTGTATATGCCGATGCAGACGGTATCAAAATCGGCGCCATAAAGAGGCTTGATCTGGTTCTGTTCAATCTTGACCGAGAGGGGAACGTGGTCAGCCAGCGTCTGATTCCAGAGTCGGATGTGAAAGGGGAGCACCCGATGTACGGATGCGTACTTCCGGATGACGGACTTCTTGCTGTCTATTGTCTGAGCGGACGCACCCAGGGCGTGATGCGGCGGTATGATGCGGCAGGAACGCTTTTGTATGCTGCCGATCTTCCGGAGGAGGTACAGGCCAACGCCAATGAATTTGAGGCGCATGTCACCGAGGCGGATGACGGCGGCTATCGGATCGTCATGCGATTTATGGGTTCAATTGTTGCAGTGGACGAAACGCTGACCGTGCAATCCTGTTATATGTCGGAGCTTTACCTGATGTCGCAGCTTTCATACCGCGGGGACGGGATCTATCATATATCGACATACAATAATCAGATGATCCGTTTTGATGCCGTAAGCGGCGAAACAGAGGAATTCCGGCTTCCGCAGCAGGAAACCTTCTCCGGCTACCACGATTTCTGTTATGATATGCAGGGAAATCTGTACTGCGGTGACAGTGAAGGCATCTACCGCGTCCCGGAGGACGGCACACCGCCGGTACCGGTACTGCAGTGGCTCAACGGCACGGCGCGATCGTCTGCAAGAAACATCATCCTTGATGAAACCACGGTATTATCCCTGCAGCAGCGCGAGTTTTCTTCCTCTTCTGAATTTGTGATTCTGGACTGCGCACACGAAGAACGGTTTTCTGCACCGCGCCGCATCATTGAGATCGGGATTCTCGACGGTGTGTATCTGTTCGCCAGGAACGAAGACGGCTTTTCTTACAAGAAAGCACACGCTGCCGGCGGGACGTTTACCATTCTCAAGGAAGCGATTGCCATTTTCAATACGGAGAGTGAAGCGTATTACGCTGTTCTGCGCGATTACGGTAAATATTCGGATGCGATGGAGATGTTCAAATCCGACATGCTGACAGGCAATGCGCCCGATATGATTCTGTACGGATGTGACGAGGATTTGTCTATCTACACCGAAAAGAATCTGATGGTCGATCTTCTGCCGTTTTTCGGTGACCGTCTGCTGGGCGGCGCACGGGATGCGATGCTGCGGACAGGAGCACTGTGGAGTCTGCCGTTTGTCATGCACCTGCAGACCTATGCGACCTCCGATCCTGCCATCGGCGGTGCGCTGACATATTCCGATTTTTATACACTGAAAAATGGGCTGTCCGGACGCGATGATACCCCGGAGTACACGCTCTATCCCGAGACGGAAACCATCCGATTACACGGCGGTATCACAACGGTGACCACACCGCGTGATGATATTCCGTTTACCGGGGAGGTCATCACAGGCAGCCATGACAGTATCCAGCACATCTATCAGCGCGGGATCTTTGACTTTGTGGATTATGCTGCCAAAGAAGCGCAGTTTGACACGGAAGCATTCTGCGACTTTATCCGTGCATTGGCGGACATTGACCGGGATTTTGTCCATACCGGCGCGGGCGGTCTGATCACCGACCCAAGCACGGTTTTCCTGGAGTACATGATGAGTACCTCATATCTGCCGGAGAATCTGGAACAGGGGCGTCTGAAGCTGCTGTCTGTCGATTTTGAATCGCTCGGTGCCTATGCCGCGCTGAAGCGGGTCTACGGAGACGGCACGATCCCGTTTACGCTGTGCGGCTACCCTGCTGCTGCGGGACGCGGCGCCGGTATCTATGTTCCGACAGCTATGGCGGTGCTGACGCAGTCCGAGGTTCACGGCGGCTGTGCGGCGTTCATCGACTTTCTGCTGTCTGACCGCGTACAGACCTCGGAAGCTGTGGTCGGAGACTATCTGCCAGTGACGCTGTCTGCCATGGCGGCGGCGATTGATGGACAGCGGTATTTCTATTACTCAAAGAATTTGCCGAATCCTTTGTATCCGTTTGATGTTTCCGCACAGCCGCTGGAACAATACAAGGATATCGCACCCGGCGGGGACATTACGGTGATTGAGATCACGGATGAGGACAAGTCTGCCATGCTTGCATTTTTTGAGGATTGTCGGATGTATGCCAATGCCGATCCCGTCATTACAGAGATCGTCAATGAGGAGCTGTCTTATTGGAACGGCGGCGCAAGAACGCTGGAGGAGACCGCAAAAATCATTCAGTCCCGCGTCTGGATTTACCTAAACGAATAATATCATCTCCGCTGTGTGTTTCTCTCTGAATGCCCACAGCGGAAATTTTATCGAAAAAAGCGCAGAAATACGCAGGAATTCTTGAAATCATCTTGACACATCCCCCTGTTATTTGATATAATATAATTTATAGGAAAACAAATTCACGGGATGGAAATTCCCGCTTATCTTATGGAGGATTTACCCATTATGAAATGGACTGGATTAAACGAAATCCGCGAAAAGTACCTCGCTTTCTTTGAGAGCAAGGATCACCTTCGCCTGCCGAGCTTCTCGCTCGTTCCCAACAACGACAAGTCTCTCTTGCTCATCAACTCCGGTATGGCACCGATGAAGAAGTTCTTCACGGGCGAAGTTACCCCGCCCAGAAACCGCGTCTGTACCTGCCAGAAGTGTATCAGAACGCCTGACCTGGAGCGCGTCGGTCACACCGCACGTCACGGTACGTTCTTTGAAATGCTCGGCAACTTCTCCTTCGGCGACTACTTCAAGGAACAGGC
>JAFYTT010000273.1 GCA_017558715.1 Clostridia bacterium
ACCGGAGCGTGGTATTTTTCCTCCATCTGCAGACCGAGCGCGATGGTATCGGGATGATCGGGATGCGCGGAGTTGAGGACGATGACGAACGGCTTGTTCTGCTCAGAAAGCTCACGCACCACGCGTTCTTCTGCGTTGATGTAAGCGTCCCGCGGCAGTTCTCCGATCGAGCCGTCTGTCGTGACAAGGATGCCGATGGTCGCATGCTCGGAAATGACTTTGTGTGTGCCGATCTCTGCCGCTTCTTCAAAGGGAAGGGGACTTTGCGACCACGGTGTGTGTACCATGCGCGGCGCGTCACCTTCCATGCCGCCGACAGCACCCGGGACAAGATATCCGACACAGTCGATCATGCGGATGCGAAGGGCGGTCGGATTGGCAGGTGAAGCAGGATCGGCGATGCGGACGGTGATGGCTTCGTCAGGAATGAATTTCGGTTCCGTTGTCATGACCGTTTTCCCGCCGGCACTCTGCGGCAGCTCATCCTGTGCGCGGATGCGGTCAGCCTCTCCGCTGATGGCAGGGAGCACCATGGTTTCCATAAAGCGCTTGATAAAAGACGATTTTCCTGTCCTGACAGGTCCTACGACACCGATGTAAATGTTGCCCATCGTCCGTGCGGCAATGTCTTTGTAGATGGCATATTCTTGCATATTGTATTCCTCCCGGATTTCACCGATTGTGTGCTGTGATCTGTTTCGGATTATGTATATGGGAGTCCGCGCGGAAATAGAACCGTGCGTGGGATTTACACCAAAAGGTGAGGTGAAATCTTGACAGCAAGCCCGATGTATGGTATAATGTATAAGGGAAAGATTGTGAATGAGATTTATAGTCTGCATTTGAACTTCCCCGGAAAGGATCGATTGAATGACAATGAACCGTACTGTAGAACCGTCTCCGTATATGGAACGGATGTCCCGTAAAACAAAAATAATCTGCACCATCGGTCCTGCATCGGAAACCGAAGAAACACTCCGCGCGATGATGGATGCCGGCATGGATGTCGCACGCATCAACTTCTCGCACGGCGCGTATGCCGATCATCTGGAAAAGATTAACCGCATCAAAAAACTGCGTGCGGAAAAAGGGCTTGCAGTGTCGCTTCTGCTCGATACCAAAGGCCCCGAAGTCCGTCTCGGTACCTTTGCCGACGGTCGCGTGACGCTGGAGGCTGGTGCATCCTTTACGCTCTGTATGTATGATACCGAAGGTGATGCGTCTCATGTATCCATTACCTACCGCGATCTTTGGAAGGATATTACCATCGGCACCAGAATCCTGATTGACGACGGCAATCTTGAACTTGCTGCCGAGCATGTCGATCAGCGTGAAATCGCTTGCCGTGTTCTGCATGGCGGTGAGGTATCCAACCGCAAAGGCGTCAATCTGCCCGGCGTTCAGTTGTCGATGCCGTTTCTGTCCGATAAGGATCGCGCCGATATCAAGTTCGGCGTAGAAAATGATTTTGACTTCATTGCCGCATCGTTCACGCAATGTGCCGACGATATTCTGCAGATCCGCCGTGCGCTGGAAGAAAACGGCTGCACCAAGGATATCCGTATCATCGCAAAAATCGAAAATGCCGCAGGTGTTGCCAATATGGATGAGATTCTCTCTGTTGCGGACGGCGTTATGGTTGCACGCGGTGATATGGGCGTGGAAATCCCGATGGAGGATATTCCCGTCATTCAGAAAACGCTCATTACAAAATGTTATAATTCGGGCAAGCAGGTCATTACCGCAACACAGATGCTGGAATCCATGACGCACAGTCCGCGTCCGACCCGTGCGGAAATTACCGACGTTGCCAATGCCATTTATGACGGTACCAGCGCGATCATGCTGTCCGGCGAAACTGCGGCAGGTCAGTATCCTGTCGAAGCGGTTGCCATGATGGCAAAGATTGCAACAAGAACCGAGAGTGATATCGATTATCGCCGCCGTTTTGCGGAACGCGGTCCCGAAATATTCTCCGGCGTCACAGGTGCAATCTCTCATGCGACCTGTACAACCGCGCATGACCTCAATGCTGCTGCGATCATCACGGTTACAAAGTCCGGTTCCACCGCGCGAATGATTTCCAAATACCGCCCGGAAACCCCGATCATCGGCTGTGCAACGACCGAAAAGGTCTGCCGCCACATGAATCTCTCATGGGGTATTACGCCGCTTCTGATCGATGAAATGGACAATACGGACGATCTGTTCCGTCATGCCGTGGAAAAAGCGTTCGCATGCGGTCTTGTCAAGGACGGCGATCTGGTTGTCATTACGGCAGGTATTCCGATCGGTATTTCCGGCACAACAAATATGCTGAAGGTACAGATCGTCGGCGATGTTCTGACTTCCGGTACAGGTCTGGTTGACAGAAAGATCTGCGGCAATCTCTGCGTCTGCAAAAATGAGCAGGAAGCACTTGCATCGTTCCGTGACGGTGAGATTCTCGTTATCCCGGAAACGACCAACCGTCTGCTTCCGCTGCTGCGTCACGCCGCCGGTATCATTTGTGAAGCACCCGGCATCGATTCCCATGCTGCCATTGCCGGTATGACGCTCGATATTCCCGTCATTGTCGGCGCACTCGGCGCAACCAAAATTCTCAAGAGCGGTACTGCCGTTACGGTGGACGGAAAGCGCGGTCTTGTCTTCACGGGAAATACCGATCCTGACGGTGACAGCAGTCTCACGCGTACGTGATTGAAAGCATAAAAATTAAAAAAACAGTCACAATTTATTTGTTTATTATTCAGCGATTCATGATATAATACTCTTATATCAATTTCAGTCGCACAATTTTATGATAAGGGGACATAACAGAGTTGATTATTCAGTTAGAAGAAGCGATTCATCATTTGGAGGATATCCGCGAAGAAGTTGCGGAGCTTGGCTCGACCTTGCACATTGAAGAGCTGGAACGAGAGCTTGAAAATCTGGAAGCACAGACCTCCGAAGGCGATTTCTGGAACGACGCAAAGCGTTCCGCAAAGATTTTGAAGGAAATCAAGGCGCGCAAGAGCACCGTTGAAGATTTCCGTAAGCTCGAAGCCGATGTCGAGGATACCATTACCCTCGCCGAGATGGGCATCGAGGAAAAGGACGAAAGCATCTGTGAGGAAGTTCTCGCAGAAGTCGAACGCATCGAAAAGGAAGAAGACCGTATCCGCATCGAGGTTCTCCTCTGCGGCGAATATGACCACAACAATGCCATCATTTCCTTCCATCCCGGTGCGGGTGGTACGGAAGCACAGGACTGGGCGTCCATGCTGTACCGCATGTACAACCGCTGGGCAGAAAATGCCGGTTATACGGTGAAGCTGCTCGACTGGCTGGACGGTGACGAAGCAGGTCTGAAGAGCGCAACCATCCTCGTGGAAGGCAACGACGCATACGGTTATCTCAAGAGCGAAAACGGCGTTCACAGACTGGTTCGTGTTTCTCCGTTTGACGCATCCGGCAGACGTCAGACCTCGTTTGCATCGGTCGAAGTTATGCCTGAGCTTGATGACAGCGTTGAAATCGAAATCAATGAAGCAGACCTTGAAATCACCGCGCACCGTTCCTCCGGCGCCGGCGGTCAGCATATCAACAAGACCGACTCCGCGATCCGTATTCTGCACAAGCCGACAGGTATCGTTGTCGGATGTCAGACCGAACGCAGCCAGCTGCAGAACAAGGAAACCGCAATGCGTATGCTGAAGGCAAAGCTCGTTGAGATCAAGGAACGCGAACACCTTGACCGCATTGAAGATATCCAGGGTGAAAAGGCAAAGATCGAATGGGGCGCACAGATCCGTTCCTACGTCTTCATGCCGTATACGCTCGTCAAGGACACCAGAACCGGCTGTGAAACCGCAGACGTCGACGGTGTTATGGACGGCGATCTGGATGCGTTCATCAATTCTTATCTGAAAATGAATGCCAACAAATAAGGCATAATCATAAAGAAAAGGAGATTATCATTATGTTCAAAAAGTACAGATTTCATGTTGGTTTGACCCTGCTTGTTCAGTCTGCATCGTTTATCATTCTGTTCTTCATGCTGTACCGCAAGAAGAAGAGCCTCGCTAATACATTTTTAGCACTGTCTGCCATCGGCGGTATTGCCGGTGCATATCTGGTTCTCAAAGAAGCAAAGAACGAAGTTGAAGCGTGTGAGCAGGCGGCAAAGGATGTCTGCGAATGCGGCATGTACGGCGATGCTTATGACTTTGACGCATGCGAAGAATGCATGGGCGACTGTGATGACTGCATGAGCGGCGAGCCGGAATGTGAAATCACCATCGAAGAGTATATTGAAGAAGAGCCTGTGGTCATCGAAATCGCAGAAGCTGTCGAAGATGCTGTTGAAGAGATCGCAGAAGACACCGTCGATGTGGTCGCAGAAGAACCTGCCGAGGATATTTTCACCGAAACTGTCCAGGCATAATTACCTCAATTACAAAAACAGCGGGACTGTCGTTTGTGCGGCAGTCCCGTTTTTGCGTTTATGTGTTTGTCATTTGCTCGAATGTTTCAAAATACCGAAGTCCGAAGTGATACAGCGCATCGGAATTGAAGTGCAGATTGTCATCGTTGGCACCGAGTCCCACCGCGGAAACAAATCCGACGTTGGCGTTTTCGGCGGCGATTTTCTCAAATACGCGGTTGAGAAGGTAATAAGTTCTGTCCTCCTCCTGATTGCCGAGTGTGCAGTCTGCCAGAAAATCACCGAGTCCGCCGATCAGAACCGGAATGTCACCGAGATCGGCATCACGGCGCAGGGCAGCAATAAAGCGCTCAAAGCGTGTCTGATACGTCAGACGGCGTTGTTCGGGAATGTCACACTCTCCCTGATGCCAGAGGATGCCTTTGATTTCCGAGGTGCGTGCGGCAAGACGGCAGCAGGAAACGGCGTTTTCATAAAGCGTTTCTCTGGGCATCCAGTCATCGAGCTTGGAGTTGCCCTCGGCGCAGGTAATCAGCCCGACGTCGACATCGTGCTTCTTTGCATACGCTTCGGCAAAGCTCTCGGCGAGATTGACACCGGCAAATGGGCGGTCACGGTTGATCGGGCGGAACATTGCCGTCCACAAGCCGTTTGAGGAGATGCGGATGCGTGAGGTGTCGATGTCATGTGCTTCGGAGATCAAGCCGCGTCCCGCCATGTTGGATTGTCCGATCAGTAAAAAGGAATGCATCATCGTTTAATTGTTCTGTTCCTCAAATGCTGTGATCAGCTTGTCGAGATACTTGTTGGTGGATTTTTCCTTCTTGGAGACCATGGACATATAATCCGTGGAATTTTTGCTGACAAGGTCACGCATGATGACACCGATACCGCCAAGGCTGGAGGAATAAGCATAAAGGAAGTCGGTGTAGGATGCTTCATGGATGATATCGACGATCTGGGAAGTCAGGTCATCGCGGGAATACTTGATTTTCAGCGCGGTTTCATAGTAGGTCGGGAGAACCGTGCGGTATGTCTCGGAGGACAGCGCTTCGATAACGGCACCTGCCATGTCGAGATTCAGCGATGTTCCGGGAACGGCACCGGGCGCGACGATATCCGCAACGACGCAGTTATAATGTTCCTGATCTTCTGTCAGCTTCGGATACGGCAAGAAGCTGAAGTCGTCTTTCATATCACGGAACGATTTTGCGGCGCTGATGGAGTTGATACCGAGGAACTGTGCTTTGCCGTTGACAAAGGATGCATTTGCGGCACCGGGTTCGGTTTGATGCAGGCTGCCGGGCTGATGGAAATATTCAACAATCTTGGCGGTCAGATCAACGCAGCGTTCGTCGAGCAGATTGACGGTCAGATAGCCTTCGTTGTCACGCGGTGTAAATTCGATGTCGGACAGATACATGAACGGGTCGACGGAAGCCGCGGGGAGATAGGTAACATAACCGAGCTGGTCACCGATGTCCGTCTGACCGTCGTTGTTCATATCGACATATGCGTCCTTGGCTGCCTGTGCCATTTTATCAAGCGTCCATGTTCCGTCAAGAACGTAATTATAAAGCTCATTGGAGTCTTCGTGCAGTTTTCCGTACAGTGTCTTGTTGAAGTAAACAACGTGCGTGTTTAAGAATGCGGAAATGAAATAGTCACCGATGAGGAAGAAGCGGGTGTCATGACCGATGGCAAGTTCATCCATGTAGCGATTGTTCCACCAAGGCTTGGAAAAGTCAAGGTGCTCAAGGTCATAGACATTGACAAAACCGCCGTTGGCAAGAAGGCTCGTAATACCGTACTGCTGACCGGTATAAAGGTCATACGTTGTATCGCCTGCCATAATCAGCTTGGACAGAATTCCGGCGATGGTATTCCACTGTGCGTTTTCGTCAAAGAAATACTCAAGCTCAATGTTCAGGCGTTCTTCAACCGCACGGTTACGGTCAATGACAGCATCATCGACAATGTCACCCGTGGATTCCTCCGGACCCTGGAAAAATTCCTTGAAGGTAGCCACATAAATTGTGAACTGACGGCCATCGAAATTCAGATCATCGGGCAGGGAGTCTGCGACATATTCAACGCCTGCTTCCGTGACTGCTTCTGTTACAGCGGCGGTATCCGCAATGTCAGATTCGGTCGGCTTTGTGGTATCTGCTTCAGAGCCGCAGGCAATCAGGGCAGAACCGGTCATCAGCAGGGCGAGCAGACCGGATACGGTACGAAGCAAAGATTTACGTGTGTTCATAATCGATCTCCTTTGAAAAATTGGTTGTACCATCGGCACAGACGGTATCATTTGTTCACATTATAACACAAAAAACCGGAATTGTAAAGCACAAATTCCGGTTTTTTATATAAATATGCATCAGAATTTTGCGAAGAACCATCCGCCGGACGGGATTGACACATGATACATGTCGGCATCTCCCAGGACTGCTGAGCCATTTCCTTCGAGCTGACAGAGGGGTTTGCCGCCGGAGAGTGTCAGACCGACACAGATATCGCCTTCGGGTAGAAGCTGCTCTCCGTTGGCAACGGAACGCGAAACGCCGCTGTTGTTCATGAGCAGGACATACTGTTCTCCTGTCGCGCGATTTCTTGTAATCTGCATCGATGCGCCGCCATGGAGACGGATGGGAAGAAGCTCATGCATCATCATGCGGGCATCACGCGGATTCTCGATGGAGCGCTTGTGTGCCTCTGCAAACAGAGGATTGCCGGTACAGTCAACGAGAATCGGATACTGACCGACTGTCGGACTGTCTTCGTGGATGATATCGATGGCATCCGGTGTCATATAGTTGCGCAGATTTGACGGTTCGGTACCGCACATCGGCGCGGAATCGACAAGCAGATGCTTGATCGCATCGACGACGAGTGCCAGCTTTGCCGCAAATTCTCCTTCGACGGGATAGCCGAGATAGGTGTTCGGGGAAAGCGCCATGTCAAGCACGGGCATGTCCTTTGGCAGAACGATGGCAACGGGAATGATCGGTTCTCCGATATCGGGATAACGGTCGACAAAATTGAGGAAATCTTTCTTGATCTGTCCATAGGGGGTCAATTCAAAATTTTCCCAATCATAGAAGGTGTTGCACATGCCCCATTCCTCCGCCATGAACGATGCTCCGGCCATATAGGAATACAGATGCATACGCCACTGCAGCGAACGGGAAGAACCGCCGTTGCCGCCTGCGGTGTGGTACGGGAAATCTTCGTTTCCGATTCCCCATTCGTTCAGCCCATCGCGCTGATAGCAGCATGCGGAGAACGGATTTCCGCCCCACGGCTCATAGTATGTACCAAACGGAATCCCGGCAGCACGTGCCATACCGCGTGCATAAGCAACCTGAATTCGTGTGTTGGGTGTCTGCGCACCGATTTCGGGCATCAGGCGTTTTGCGCCGTTTTCCACTTCCATTTTCTGTGCCTGGAAATAGCTGTCGCAGGGAAGCAGATCACCGCCCACATATGCCTGCCGCTTGGCAAACAGATTTTGCATCATGGTAAGATAATCACCGTGTGTCTTGGGAATACCGCCGAGCGCCGCATATTCCCGGGCATTCATGGCTTCCACAAAGGTGTGTTCATACGGGAACGCACGGCGGATGGTTGCCTCAATGGCTTCTGCCGTCCATTCGGGGCAGTTGTTGGAGGTGATCTTGTTGAAGTCGGATTTGATGTTGGAGCCCCATTCGTGCATCTGGAAGCCCCAGAACTTGTCACCGAGCATGGTACGGTAGGCATTGACCAGATCCATGTCATAGGGGTATTCCTCAAGGAAGCAGCCACCCTGCAGACGGTCAATGTAGAAGGGGCAGTTGTGCTCCTTGACGTAGTTGTAAAGGTCACCGCCGACCGCGGCAAGATTGTTGAATTTCAAAGAGTCATCGATGTCCAGAGACTGCGAAAAGCGAATGCCGTCGTCGGGACGGATCAGACCGGCTTTGATCTGTGCATCCCAGGTCTGGGGCATATAGCAATGAAGATAGGTAAACATGGAATATCTCCTTTCAAGTGTCTGCTGTTACAGAGTGAATGCACGGATATGACCGCAGAAATCGGCACAGATGACAGTATTTTTATATTGTACGGGCGCGACATAGCAAGGTGCCCCGAGGGAGATGGCGCGAAGTTCTTCTGCCGTTTCGGTATTACAGATATGCAGATAGCCGTCGGGCGAGGTGAAGAGGATGCTGTCGCCGACAAAGATCGGTTCGGATTCGCATTCATGGGATGTATGCCGCTGATAAGGTGACATGGGACAAATGGTGGGGCCGACGGCATAGGTGCGGATGGTTTCAAAGGTTTGCAGATCGGATGCAAGCATACCGCGGTCTGCGGTGGCAGTGTAAAGCACGCCGTCATGCACCACGCTCTGCATGGAGGTGTTAAAACAGACAGTATCGTCTGGGGAGACCTGTTTTTCGATATGACCGTCGGTCAGATTCAGACGGAACAGATTGTTCTTGGCGTGCAGATAGATGTGTTCTCCGATGACAAGCGGTGTACCTGTGAAGTAACGCGGCTCGGAGGTACGCCACAGCGTCTCACCCGTTTCTGCGTCAAGTGCGTAGATATGTCGCCACTGACGGCAGGCAAGAAGAATGGAGCGTCCTTCCTTGTCATGCGCGAGGATAAAGCGCGAGGGACAGTCCTCGGAGGAAATACTGCGTTCACCGATCCAGAGAATGGAGCCGTCCTTCTGTGACATCGTGACGACCTTTCTGCCGGCACCGCAGAAGACCTTACCTTCCGCCGCAAGAACGCCGTTTTCCGCATGGTGTCCCCAGTTGACGGGTGCGAGTGACTTCCATACAAGCGCACCGGTATCCGTATTCAGGGCATAGACCCAACCGAAGGTATCCTGTGCAAAAATGACGCCGCCATCAATGGAGGGCACATTTTTGAGACCGGCGACGGTTTTGTATGACCAGAGAACTTCGCCGTTTTCGGGATTCAGACAGTAAAGTCCCGCATCGAATGGAATCTCGTCACAGCAGGTGGCAATATACAGCTTGCCGCCTTTCAGAATCGGTGTCGCGTACATGACATGACCCGGTATGACCGTTTCCCACAGAGCGTTGTCGGCGGGAGCGGCTTTGGACAGGTCGTTGTAATGCAACTTTGTTTTCAATGTATGATCGCTGTAGATTTCAATGGAGCGGATGGCGGTCGGAGAGGAGTCGATACCGCCGCAGTCGGGACGGGAGGTACAGATGTTATAGTATCCGCCCAGATCCGTGACCCAGTTGATGTGGTAATGACCGAAGACCCATGCAAGCAGACCGTAATCGCGCAGGTCAAAGGTGACATCCTCCAGTTCATAGACGAAGGTGTCTTCGTACATCGAATGGGTGTGGCAGAACAGAACAAGCGACTTTTCGG
>JAFYTT010000274.1 GCA_017558715.1 Clostridia bacterium
CCCTATCAGGTCAACGCGGAACTGATGGCAATGACGGGCAAGGAAACCGTCTTTATGCACTGTCTGCCCGCATACCACAACCTCGATACCGGTGTCGGACGCGAAATGGGTGCGAAGTTCAACCGCGACGCGATGGAAGTCACCGACGAGGTCTTTGAATCTCCCGCATCCATCGTCTTCGATGAAGCGGAAAACCGTATGCACACGATCAAGGCGGTCATGGCGGCAACGCTGGGATGGAACGAATGAGAAATGAGAAATTAGAAATTAGAAATGATTTCTCATTTTGGCAGGTTTGCATTTGACGGATAACGTGATGTGCGATCTCGCAGAAACCTTCCCACGGGGGTAATGCTGTCAACTTAAGCGCAGGCGGTGCAAATTACACTGTAGGGACAGGCGTCCCCGACTGTCCCGTATTTCAACGCGGACACAGGGACAGTACGGGATAAATCCCGGGACGCCTGTCCCTACCATCCAAAGGATCATTTGCGACAACCATAATCACCATCAAACCATCATTTTTCCAACATCAACACTCCAAAATCTTCCAAACCTCTTGATTTCGCAAAGAAAGTATGATATAATATCATATTAGGAATACTGATGACATACCCAAATCAAATTGGAGGATATGCTATGAAATCGAAAATCACAACGGCGCTGCTGGCGGCTCTGATGCTTGCGGGCACGCTGACACAGGTTGTCTCCTGCGGCTCTGCCGACAATGCGGGAACAACCCAGACGACAGGTGAAAACACGTCTTCTGTTAAAACAGAGGCGGTCACCGAGGATACCCGCTATCAGGCGAACCTTCCCGCGGATCTCAACTACAACGGTGAGGCGTTCAACATCGTCACCTACGACGATTCCAACGCGACCTGGTACGACGTGGACTTTGCGGCGACAGAGGAAACGGGCGATACGCTCAACGACGCGGCATTCCGCCGTATGATCTCCGTCGAGCAGCTTTTGAACATCGACATCGTCCCTTGCCCGTCTGAGGACTACGGTACCACGCTTGTCAAGAAGAGCGTCATGGCGGGCGACGGCGCGTATGACTGCGGCTTTGTCAAGACCCACGGTGCTACGTCTCTTGCCGAATCCGGCATGCTCATCGACCTCAAAACGATGGAAACGCTCGACATCACCGCGCCGTGGTGGGATCAGAACGCGGTAAACGACCTGACCATCGGCGAGCGTCTGTTCATGGTCACGGGCGATATTTCCATTATGTATAAGAAGTCCATCGGCGTTCTGCTGTTCAACAAGCAGATGCTGAACGACCAGGACCTGGAAGAC
Organism: Clostridia bacterium; assembly: GCA_017558715.1. GTDB lineage: Bacteria > Bacillota > Clostridia > Oscillospirales > CAG-272 > RGIG3925. The sequence goes on from JAFYTT010000274.1 coordinate 1,303, forward strand.
CCCTATCAGCTCGTCAAGGACATGAAGTGGACGATTGACAAGTTCAACGAAATGGCATCCTCCGTTTCGCAGGATGTCAACGGTGACGGCAAGTACGATCTTGAGGACAAGTACGGTCTGCTGTACTACTGCGACATGATCGCGATCGGTCTGATCGGCGGCGGTTCGCACTTCACGACGAAGAACGCAGAGGATTATCCGGAGCTTACGTTCTACACCGACCGCACGACCGACATCTTCAACAAGTACACGGAGCTGCTGTACAACCCGCAGCTGTCGATTTCCTGGTCGAAGCTCGGCAAGTCCAACGACGACATCATTGCGATGTTCCAGGACAACCGCGGACTGTTCAACTTCAACGAATTCCACGCCATCGAGAACATGCGTCAGATGGATACCGCGTTCGGTATTCTGCCGATGCCGCTCTATGACGAGTCGCAGGAGCGCTATTATCACATCATCAACCCGCACGTTGCGGCGATGCTCGTCGTTCCCAAGGACTGCCGCGATACGGAGCGTGCCGGCTATGTGCTCGATGCGCTCGGCGCAGAATCCAAGAACGTGCTGACCCCTGCGTACTATGACCAGTATCTGAAGTCCAAGGGTAC
>JAFYTT010000275.1 GCA_017558715.1 Clostridia bacterium
ACATTGTTGTTGACCATTGCCTGCACGTTCGGCTGAAGCACACGCCAGTTCGGATGCGGTGTCGGATAGTGTGCAAAGCAGGTCGTGTAGTCCCAGATATACATACGGTCGCAGACCTTGCCCCAGTCGCGCAGGTCGGTGATGAAGTTTGCCTTAGAGCCGTCGGGACGGGTGACATTGCGGGATTCGTCATCACATGTTTCAAACGGATGGGAGAAGCAAGCTTCAATCGAGCACAGACGGACGCAGACATTCTTGCGATTGTGCGTGATTTTGGATGCAGGACGGGAATAATTGTATGCCAGCGTGTCGAAAATAACATCCGGGAATTCGTCTTCCAGGGTTTCTGCAATACTGTTGACAAAACGCAGAAGCGTACCTGCGGGAGAACCTTCTTCACGGTCAACGGCGAGACAGTTCTCACACTGACAGTTCCCGTGCCAGTCGTTCTGGGAAATGGAGATGATGCGCGCATCGGGACGTTCCTTCAAAGCCTTTCTGACGGCTTCCACGCAAACGTCATAGACCTCGGGATTGGTCAGACACAGCTGGGTTCTGCCGCCGTCACGGACAACACGTTTGCCGTCGATCAGAGAGTAATATTCGGGATGTGTTTCCCCGTACACAGACGGCGGAACCATGCGTTCAAATGTATGAACAAACCACGCATACGGCATATGACCGCCCATACGTGCAGGAATGCGGTGAGATGCACCGTTGAAGCGGCAGCGGACGGAAAAACGCGGATTCTGTACGACATCGGCATAATTGTGTTCACGGTATTCGACTCGCGGAATCTGCTTGATATCGTATTCTCCGATTTCCAGATTCGGAACAGTCGGAATCTTTTCGCAGTTGTGCGTAAAGAATCGGCATCCGAGCGATTCGAGGAATTCATAAACGCCGTAGATGACACCGCGGTTTCCGCCTGCGATACAAAGTCGGTCGCCGTCTGTGATAATACGGAATCCATCCTCACCAAGGTCTGTGGTATCGATGCCGGTGATATCACCAAGATAAATACCCGCCTTGGGTTCTGCTCCTTCCTCAAATTGGAACGATGCGGAGGTCATGCGGTCAAGATAGTAGCGCAGTTCCTTTGCTGCATACAGCGCGGTGCTGTTATTGTCGGACAGCTGCTTTGCCGACAGGATGATCGGAACGAGCGCGATTCTGTTTTCTGCAAGTTTCATATTATAAACTCCTTTCGTGGATTAAGGTTTCAAAACGAGCTTTGCGATGTTGACAAAATACAGCTTCTGGTCGTCCTCAACGGAGAAGACAAAGCGCAGATGCGCGATTCTGCCCGCGGGGAGATTTGTAAGGTCCGCTGTATAACGCTTGAATGTATATTCCGCACCGTCGGTTTCGGTGATCGGACGCTGAACAATGGTCTTTTGACCGTTCTCCATTGCGTATTCCAGTTCCAGATAACCGTTGACCGTACCGCGGTGATAGAGATCCAGTTCCATCGCGGAGAACTTCTGCAGGTTCAGAAGGTGGTATTCACTTGCACTGACATACGCACCGATGGGATTGCCGCTGCCGGAAATACGGATGGAGTTGGAGTAACCCTCTGTGATATTGACAAACGCATTGTCCTGACAGACCTCGGATCCGCACATCGGCTTCCAGATCGGGAAATAATAAACCTCCAGTGGCTGCTGGGTCGGATTCATGCGGGTTTCCCAGACACTGACAAGGTCGGGATTGAGGAACGGCATGGATTCGAGTCGAATGAGTTCTTTGCTTTGAATGTCGGTTGCGAACGGCGCCGCGGGAAGCTCACCTGCCCACAGATTCGCTCCGCAGGCAAACGAGGAAATGTCGTATGCCGCATGTACAGGATTTTCAAGATACGGATGCCATACCGCCATGGTGTCAGCGGAAAGAATTTCACATTCTGCCGGCAGATAGTGGCGATTTTCTCCTGCAATATACAGACCGTCGATGTGTCCGTTCTTGATATACAGACCTGTATTGACATCGGCAAACTTGAGAATCAGACGGTTTCCGTCAATTTCGTAAGTATCGAGGGTAGCGGGTGCCTTTTGTCCTGCCTGACCGTAGGTATTGGCAAGTGCGAGACGCGCCATACGGGAACCGAGGCGATACTTGTGTGCGGGGTGGATCGGGTGATTGCCGAGGTTGGATGCCCAGACGGGAGGGAGGTCGTCCAGCGGACAGATGATGAACTTATCGGGCGATTCCTTTGCGGTTTCGACGAATGCTTCATTGACATAGGCACGCATACATTCGCCTGCATTGCCGTAGACCCACGGATAGATCAGCGAGGAGATCATCGGGAATGCGTTCTTGTCTGCCGCGAACTCTTCGGTATAATACTTGTGGTACACACGGAGTGCATTTGCGTAAATGCGATGCGACCATTCGATGCCGACTTCATTCTCTCCCTGATACCAGATGATGCCGCGTGCCTTCAAGCCGCGAACGGGCGCGATCTTGCGGTTGTACATTGCCGCAGGCTGCTGGAAGTTGCCGCCGCCGTAGGTGTTCCACTTTTCCTCAAACGGATATCTTCCCTGCTTTTCCATGAATGCATGGCTGATTTCATCGGCATCGAGCACATCGAGAGGGATCCAGCCGTTGATTGGTGTACCGCCCCAGGAGACGTTCAGAAAACCGACAGGAACTGTACGTCCGATTTCCTTGAATTTGCGTGCAATATCAAGGACAAATGCGGTTGCGCACGCAGAAACGCCTTCCCAGTTGTGTGTGCCGTCAGCGACCATCCAATGACCGGGTGTGTCATCCTCGGGCGTCATGGAGAATTCTTCGGGATTGGCACCGTCCTTATAATAGTTGATTGCGTAAACACGGCTACCGGTACCGATGATGTCCTGCATCATCTTTTTACATTCCGGCTGATGGGAATTGCTCATCTCCATGTTGGACTGACCGGATGCGATCCACAGCTCACCAAACTGAATGTCGGAAAGGATGAGGGCATCATCGTCTGTACAGACGCGGATCGAATAGACATCAAACGAGCCTTTGGGTGTGTTGAGTGTCAGTGAAAATGTTCCGTCGGCATTGGATTCGGCACAGCCTTTTGCAATGACTGTTTGATCGGATAGTATTTCTGCAGCGACCACGGTTGATGCGTCAGCGGTTCCTCGGAGTGTCAGCGTGGAGTCACACTGAAACAGTGCGTGATCGGAAAATACGGGATATAATTGCAGCATACGGTATTCCTCCTTGTTGTATGCAAAATCTTTGATTTCATTATACAATATCCGCTCAAAAAACGCAAGGGGTTTTCCGATTTTCCTGTACAGTTTTTTTCGATTGACTTTTTGCCCCGAATCTGTTATAATAATGTTCAGAAAGAAAAGGAGGTATTTCGGTTATGGAATACAAAGCAAGAAACGAAATGGACCCGCGTTTTCAGTGGGACATGTCACACATTTACGCTGATAAAGATGCATGGGAAGAAGCTTATGCAAAGGCTCAGGCGCTTGTCGCAGAGCTTCCGGCTCTTGAAGGAACCCTCGGCGCATCCGTCGATTCTCTGAAAAACGGTCTTGATAAGCTGTACGAAGCAGCAGAGGCGGTTGAGCTTGTCTATCTGTATGCGATGCTTTCCAAGTCAGGCGACAACGGCGATCCCGAAAATCAGAATATGGACGGACGTGCGATGAATCTGTATGTCGCGTTCTCCACTGCGGTTTCATTTTTCGATCCCGAAGTTCTGTCCATCGATGAGGCAACGCTGAATGGCTATATGAACGACCCCGCACTTGCAGGATACCGTCATATTCTCGAGGATACCGCACGCGGTCGCGCTCATACGCTCGATGCCAAGGGTGAGCGTATGCTTGCTTTGCTGGGTGACGCGGCACAGTCTTCCTCCAACACCTTTGACATGTTTGAGTCCGTCGATATGACGTTCCCGAAGATCAAGGACGAAAACGGCGAAGAAGTCCAGCTGACACACGGCAACTTTGCGGTCTTTCGTGAATCCAAAGATGCACGTGTACGCCGTGAATCCTTTGAAGCATATTTCGGAGAGTTCAAGAAGTATATCAATACGCTCGCGGCAATGTACGCAGGTTCGGTCAAGATGGATTCCTACTATACCGATGTCCGCGGTTACGAAAGTGCATGTGCGCGCGCACTGTTCTCCAATAATGTTCCCGTCTCTGTTTATGATTCTCTGATTGAGGCGATTCATGAGGGTCTTCCGACGATGAAGAAGTACCTTGCACTGCGCAAAAAGGTGCTCGGTCTGGAAACGCTCAACATGTATGACCTCTATGTTCCGATGATCGACGATGTCGATTTCTCCGTCACCTACGATGAAGCAAAGGAACTCGTAAAGAAAGCAACAGCGCCGCTCGGAGAACGTTATGCCGCACTGCTTGACGAAGCATACGCAAACAACTGGATGGACGTTTACGAAAACAAGGGCAAGACAACAGGTGCTTTCTCCTGCGGCGTTTACGGTGTCCATCCGTATGTACTGCTCAACTACACCGATACGCTTGACGATGCCTATACCATGGCGCACGAGCTCGGTCATGCCATGCACTCCTATTTCTCCTCCGAAGCAAATGATTTTGCAAACCACGATTACCGTATCATGGTTGCCGAGGTTGCATCTACAGTCAACGAAGTTCTGCTGTCCAAGTATCTGCTTGCAACGGAAACCGACAAAAAGAAGCGCGCGTATATCCTCAATCATCTGCTCGAGGGTTTCCGTACCACTGTCTTCCGTCAGACGCTGTTTGCAGAATTTGAGCGCAAAGCACATGAGATGTACAAGCAGGGCATCCCGCTGACCGCCGAAACGATGAACCGTGTCTACCGTGAGCTGAACGAGCTTTATTATGAGGGTGCGACTGTCAACGAGCTGCAGGATATTGAATGGGCACGCATTCCGCACTTCTACAATGCGTTCTATGTCTATCAGTATGCAACCGGCTTCTGCTCTGCGGTTGCCATTGCCAATCACATTCTGACGACCGGTGACGCTTCGGGATATCTGAAGTTCCTTTCCACCGGCGGTTCCGATTATCCGATTGAGGAGCTGAAGATTGCAGGTATCGATCTGACAAAGCCCGATACCGTCAAGAATGCCCTCTCCGTCTTTGCCGATACGCTGGACGAACTGGAAGCACTTCTCGCTGAAATCTGATTAAAATCAATACGGGAGCACCCTTTTCTCTGGGTACTCCCGTCATTTTTATTCAGTCGTTGTTTCGGTTGCGGTCAGTGTGTACATAAGGTCTTCTTCTGCGCCCGGTGTTTGCAGGGTGACCTTCCATTTTCCGTCACGCACCATGGTATAGGTGGTCGTTGTACGGTAATAGTAAAGTACTTCTCCCGTTGCCTTATCCTCGGCACGGCAGGTCATCGTAATCAGTGCCTGCGCGTTGTCTTCATTGATGAACGCGGTGTCGATCGATTCCGGGGTGCAGCTCAGATTCGCATTTTGCCGCATGGAGGTAAACTGTGCGACATTGAAGTTGAGGTCTTCGCGTTCCATATTAAAGAGCGAGTAGTAGCCCTCGGCGTCCCCTTGATTATACGCATCGAGCTGTGCGATGATGACGTTTTTCAGCGCCTTTGCCGCATCGTCATCGGTTTCTATAAACAAGTGACTGTAAGCAGCATCGGATTCATAGGAATGTCCGCCGGAGCAGCTGATACAGCAAAGTAGCAGAAGTGATGCAAGGAACAATAGTAAGGTTTTGGTAAGTGTATGTTTCATGTTTGCAGGTCCTTTCGGTAGATTATGATTCTATCTTGTATTATATCAGATTTTCGGTGATCTGTCTACCTGTTTTTGTAAATTATTTCATTTCCATCGGTTCACGCGATTAGTATGTGATGGTTATTTGAAAAGAAACCGGTGTTGCTTGACATTTTTTTGAATTTATGCTATAATGTAAACGTATTATCGGAAATTGAAGTTTCATTGACTTATTGGAAAGGGGTATATGACATTGAAAAAGGATTTCAGAGCAGAGGCTGCGGCTTCTATCACACCGGTGGAATCCAAAACAACATACGCACTCGTTTGTGACACAGCAAAGCTGATGGACGGTTTTGTAGCAAAGAAGACGGAGGAACAGAAGCTGCAGGTCGGAGCTCGCCGTGTTCTCGCATTTCTTTCCGTGCGTGACGGTGTTTCCCAGCTCGATCTGATCCGTTTAACCCATCTCAAAGCACCGACGATCAGTCTGATTGTACAGAAAATGGAGCACGATGGTCTGATTGTGCGCAAGACCGATGATCTGGATATGCGTCTGACCCGTGTATATTTGACCGAACACGGCAAATCTGTCAACCGTGAGATTCACGAGACGGTTTGCAATGTTGAAGAAACCGCAATGCAGGATTTCACCGATGCGGAAAAAGAACAGCTGCACAGCCTGCTTGTCCGTCTGTACCGCAATATGGAATCCATAGAACAACCCGAAGATCGCTGAGAAATGATGAACTGCTGTAAGTTTTTGGCTTGCAGCAGTGCTTTTTTTATTTTTGTTCTTGTATCATTCATATTTTTATGTTATAATAAGAAAAACAGCCTTCTGTGTCGATTTCTTGTATACAGAAGCAAAACAAAGAAATGGATTGACTACCATGAAACTGCAAATTCTCCCCAAAATACAATCTCCTGCCGATCTCCGTGCGCTTGATGCCGCTTCCCTGCCGCAGCTGGCGCGTGAGATTCGTGCATTTCTTGTTGAGCATGTTACCAAACAGGGCGGACATCTTGCCTCCAACCTCGGTATTGTCGAGCTTACGATGGCAATTCACCGTGTGTTTGACTCGCCGCGTGATCATATCATTTTTGATGTCGGTCACCAGTCCTATGTTCATAAAATTCTGACGGGACGTGCAGGTGAGTTTACGACACTGCGTAAAAACGGCGGGCTGTCTGGCTTTACCAAGCGTGAGGAAAGCGAACATGACCCGTTTGGTGCGGGACATGCCTCCACCTCCCTCTCGGCGGCACTCGGTATGGCAGAAGCGGAAGCAGCGCGCGGTTCGGATGCGTATACGATCTGCATTGTCGGTGACGGTGCGTTTACCGGCGGTATGATTCATGAAGCGCTGAACAACATCACACCTGACCGTCGTCTGATCATCATCTTAAACGAAAACGAAATGTCGATCTCGCCCAACCACGGACGGTTTGCGGACTATCTTTCCGTCATGCGTGCGTCGGCGAGTTATCACGATATCAAAAACAGCACAAGAAATATGCTTGGTTCCCTGCCCGTTGTCGGCAAAACGATCGTAGACGGTGTCCGCGACATGAAACAGGCATTCAAAAATATGCTGTATCAGTCCAACTATTTTGAGAACATGGGGCTATATTACCTCGGTCCGATCGATGGGAACGACCTTGAGACTGCCGAGACGATCCTGAAAATTGCAAAGGAAGCAAAACAAAGTGTGCTTCTGCATGTAAAGACAAAGAAAGGAAAAGGATATGGTCCGGCAGAAGAAGCGCCGGATGTCTTCCATGCGGTCCCCAAAGAACGGTATTACCATAAAAAAGAGATTGTTCCCGATACAGCGCTTAATTATTCTGATGTCTTTGGCAAAATGCTTCTTGAATTCATGCAGAATCGGGATGATCTGCGTGTGATCACCGCTGCAATGGCGGTTGGTACGGGACTTCGCTGTGTGGAACAGGAAAAGCCGGAATACCTTTATGATGTCGGAATTGCCGAGGAGCATGCTGTGACATTTGCGGCTGGGTTGTCCGCCGGTGGGCTTCACCCGATTGCGGCGATCTACTCCTCATTTTTACAGCGTTCCTATGACAACATCATTCATGACGCAGCATTACAGCGTCTGCCGATGACACTGTGTATCGACCGTGCCGGCTACAATGAGGGAGACGGTCCGACCCACCACGGTATTTTTGATGTCGCAATGCTTGCCCAGCTGCCGAATACCGAAATCTGTGAGCCGATCTCCTATGCATCCCAGCGTCGGTTTCTCGAAACCTCGTTTGATGCGGACTGTGTCTATGCCATCCGTTACCCCAAGGGTGCGCCTGATGATGCACTTGCCGCACGCTTTCTTGCACACTCGGCTGTGGATGCACCGATGAAATCCGATTTTCAGCCGACACTGGACGGAAAACAGGTACTGATCGTCACTTACGGCAGAATCGCCGCAGAAGCGGTCAAGGCAGAGGAAACCCTCTCGGTTCTTGGCATTTTCGCAGGGGTACTCTTGATGGAACAGCTGACGCCGTTTGCCAAGCGCGCCGAGGAAATTTCCATGTACATCACCGACGACACAAAGATGATTGTGTATCTCGAGGAAGGGATTTATAACGGCGGCGCGGGTATGATTCTGTGTGACGAAATGCGCGATTTCTGCAATGAGCGCGGCATCCGACAGAAGATTCTCGCCATCCGTGATCCGTTTGCAAAGTCCGAGGTCGGTCGGCGTATGATTGAGACGGCAGGGATTGATGCCGGTAGTATCGTATCTGCGGTTTGTGAAAATCTGCAATAAGTTCCCCAGAAATTGACAGCACCTCCGATGGGATAAAAATCCCTGACGGAAGTGCTGTTTTGCTTTATATCACGAATAAGCTCAATTCACTCTTTGTTGACTATATTTTATTCTGTTTTTTATCCCCAACTATTGACAGTGAACCCGAATATTGTGCAGATCAGAAAGACAGCAATGGCTGCCGATGCAACGGTTGCCAGTGCCGCAAACGGCCGCATTTCCCCGTTGTTATATTTTGGAGACAGCGTGCAGATACACCATAGCGTGGCGGAAAGGATGATGGGAACGATCGAGAAATACAGGAAATTGAACAGTTTATCACGGAGCAGTAAAACACAGAGCATCCACAAAAACGCACAGACGACCGACGCGGCTTCCAAAAGAACCTTTGTCGGATTTTGGGATTCATCATCGGTTTGATTCGTTTGAGGAATTTCACACGTCTGGTTTGGCGCATGCCGTTCCAAAACAGGATGAAGAAGCAAATCAACGGCTGTCAGTGAGCAGAACAGCAGCGGAAATGAAAAAGGAGTACCGACAAAGAGTGCCAGGAAAAAATAGCCGATGGAGCGGAAGATGTCACCATCCATCATGGTTGTCAGCACCAGAAGCGCTGAGATCATCAGAAGGATCGAAAGCCAGACTCTCAGTTCATTTTTCATGTTGTATTCTCCTCTCAATGCCGTAAATTCCATCTCATATCGTAATCATAACAGTTTTTCGGGAAGAAATAAACGCACATGCGCTGTTCGTCCCGCATAGGTACACGATGCGGCAGTCAGCAGCACGAAAACCAAAAGTAAGATAACGAACAGTTTTTAATGCTTCGATATCTTTTTGAAAATTCTAATAATTCCTCTCGCAATGAGCAGAACTATCAGCTGCGTCAGCCACATAAATACAGCAACAATGAACGGATCAAATTCTTCAAACAGGCTGATAAATCCTCTTGCGGGATGTGCCAGATAGTAATGATTTCCGTGAGAACCGAAAATCGCAGAGAGTATATACCAGGAAAGTACAAACAGCGGTAGGTTGATCCATGTGTGTCTCGGACGTATCCAATAGGAAAGAATTACAGGAAGAAGCAAAAGTCCGCTCCAAAAAACAATCTTTCCGGTAGGATCTTTGATGTGCACAGTATACTCGATCAATTCGCCGGCTTCATCAAAAACACAATCACCGAGCGTACCGGCAACACCGATCATACCATCGCCGATAGCAAGACAGATGATTACAGTAAGTATGCCAAGAAGGAAAGCAAACAAATAACTTTTGGTCTTATTCATAATAGACTCCTATCCTCATTCGCTTTATGAAGAAAGCACCTTCTCATTCTCATCTCAATTCCGTCTCTGTGCCTCAATACAAGCATCAATGACGAGCACGACGGCAAGTGCTGTGACAAAATCAGCCTCGGATGCAATGTCGATGCAGTATGCGTCTCCGAGTGTGAACCATTCTTTTTCCACGGATGCCACATTGTGTCCGTTTGTGTCGGTCACGGAATAGTCATGGTCAAAGAAGTCGCCCTGCACATGCCATCCGGGACCTTCGACCGTATATTCAGGGTGGAAGAATGTAAACTCTTTGACGACCTCAGCGACGGCGGTGTCCCCGCGATAGATGACATACCGCGGCAGAAACGCAAACAACTGCTGTTCAATATAGGCAATCTCGCGATTGCTTCGGTCATAGAGATGCAGTTTCTTGCCAAAGGTGAAGACCTCACCCTCAACGGTATACTGCGTATCCCCGTTTTCATCGTAAACCGAGAAGCTGTCACCCCACGAAAAAATCTTCTGTCTGATATATAAACGCATAATATAACCTCCTTTGCGATATCTCGTTTTTTTCAGTATAACATACAAATATGAACAAATATAGTTTGCTCTGCTTTTTTACAAATCGTTCATTTTTGCTTGCATTTCGAGCATCCTTGTGTTATAATGATAAAAACAATCTATAATCAGCACGAGAGGACTATGACTATGACAACTGTATCATCTGTTTATTTTCCCGAAATCAAGCGTTTTGACCGTCTTTCCGATGTCTTTGTCTGGCAGAGACAAACCTTTGCGGATGACGGCAACTGGTACAACGGTCCGACCGAAAACGGTATGATCGTTTCGCCGTATGTGAAAATGAAGCTGAACGGACGATTCATCCCGGTATATGCCGCAAGAGCCGCATTTTCGACGCACTCGTTTGCTTATGCAGAGGTCGAGGGAGATGGCGATTTCTCGATTGCCGTTGAACTGATTCTCTCCCAGAAGCGCAACCGTGTGGTCGTTCTGCCGGAAAGCACAGGCGTCAAAGCCGAAATCTGCGGTGACACCACCGTCAAAGCTGCCATTGATCAGACCGGTTCGTTCACGTTTGTCTTCGATCATGGCGTGGAAAGTGCTGTAACACTCGTTGTCCACCGCAAAACGCCGCTGTCCATCCCCGACGGCGCTTCTATGAAGACCTTCCTGCCCGGTCAGTATTCCGCGGACGAAATGAATTTCACCGATGAAAATACCGTTTATTACTTCAAGCGCGGCATTTATGATCTTGACTGTGTGACAATTCCCTCCGATTCGATCGTCTATTTTGAGGAAGGTACGGTCATCCGCGTGTACGGTGCGACGACCCGTTCTCTGTTCCGTGCACAGCCGAACGCAAAGAACATCACCGTCTGCGGTCGTGCGGTCATCGATGCATCGGCGCTCGAGAGCAGTGCACAGCAGACATTCAACTTCTGCGGCGTTGACGGCGTGACGGTTTCCGATATCACCGTTGTCAATTCCTGCTCATGGACAGTTTGCTTTACCAACTGCCATCATGTCCATGTCCATGATCTCGTGCTGATGTCCTACCGCATTTTCTCGGACGGCGTCATGCTCTCCGACTGTACCGATTCCCTTGTTGAGGATTGCTTTATCCGCACGGGTGACGATGCCGCAGAATGTAAATCCACGGGCAACGGCTCCACGCGCACCGATAACGTCGTCTTCCGCAATATCGCCGCCTGGGCTGACAAAGGCGCATGCTACGGCATCGTGTTTGAGGAAAACTACGATACACAGAACGTCACCTTTGAAAACTGTTCGGTTGGCTTTTCCCTGCCGAACTGGTCTGATCACCTCGGATGCATTACGGTCTACTGCGGCAACAATCCCTGTGCGGTCGATCATCACATCTATTTCCGTGATATTGAGATTTACTGCACCTACTGTGCATCTGCCGCATTTGTCGCCTTTGAGGGCAATATGCGCGATATTTATGTTGATCGCATGACCACTCGTTACAACTATCATGAAGCACCTGTGTTCCTTTGGGTACGTGATGCGGACAAGGCATCGATTGGGGATCTGTATCTGTCGGACATCACCGTTGGTACACAGAAGCTGACCTCCGTCGATCAAAAGGATCTGATCACCGTGCGGATTCCCGATGCAGCGGGTTTTGTACCGGAGGAGCGGGTTCATTTCAAGTAAAACATTTATAAATATATAAAAGGAGGTTCCTATGAAACTGCAAACACGCACAACACTTTTTCTTCTGACAGCTCTGCTTACAGCTTCTTCGTTTCTTTCCTGTTCCGACAGCGGCAGTACATCCGCCGTCGATACTACATCATCCGTCGATGATGCGCAGACAACCGCACCCGTCGAGGAGGTCACTGCCGATCTCTATGAAGGTCTGGAAGCAAAAGACCTCGGCGGTGATATCTTCCACGTCGTCGGACAAAATACCACTTCCCGTCAGAACTTCTGGTTCGAAGACCTTGAGGGCAACATTGTCAACGATGCGATTCATGACCGCGACCGTGCCGTGGAGGAGAGACTGAACATCAAGCTTGAATTCACATCTCATGAAGACCGACAGGAAGCGGCAAGTATGCTGCAGCGTGCGGTGAATGCCGGTGATGAAACCTATGACATGATCATCACGGCCCTCTCCCAGGGCATCAATACGCTGACCACCGGTGAAATGCTGTTTGATCTGCGCGAAATTCCGCATCTGACGCTCGATTCCGTATACTGGAACAAGTCCATGTATGAAAATATGCACTTTTTCGGCAAGCAGTATTTTACAACAGGACCGATCTCAGCACAGCTTTATCAAACTCCGATTGTCATGATGTTCAACAAGCGTCTTGCAAACGATCTCGATCTCGGAAATCTCTACCAGATCGTCCTTGACGGCGCATGGACCGTGGACAAGCTTGCCGAAATGTCCAAGGATTTTTCCTCTGATATCAACAGCGATGGTAAAATGGATGAAAACGACCAATGGGGACTTGTCATCGACGGTACGTTTGGTAATGCTCTGTACACAGGTGCGGGACTTGACACCGTTGCCCGTACCGATGACAGCTATACCCTGACGCTGGATTCCGCACAGTCTGTTGCTGTCATCGACAAATGCACCGCGCTGTTCGGTGACCGTAAACAGGTCATCAATGATAAAGAGGGGTCAAAGGGATACAACAAAATTTTCCGTGACGGACGTGCGCTGTTTATGGATTATACGATTCTCGGTACCATGTCGATGCGTGATATGGATGATGATTTCGGTATCATTCCGTGTCCGAAGTTTGATGAAAATCAGAAACAATATTATTCTGCCTGCAACACATGGCTTCCTTCCGGTATCGGCATTCCGATGCTTTGTTCCAATCCCGAGGATACAGGTCTGATCATGGAAACAATGGCGCGCGCATCGTATGACATTATGGTTCCTGCAATTTATGAAAAAACACTCCACGGCAAGGTGGCGCGTGACGACGAATCCTCTCTGATGCTCGATATCATCTTTGAAAACGCCGCTTTTGATTTCAATACCGTATTCAATTTTGCAGATACATCCACACTTCTCCGATACGCGGTCACAGGAGATCAGGATAACTTTGTCTCGACATATACCAAGAAACAGACTGCCGCACAGAAGGCTCTCGACAAAGTCGTTGCGTTTGCAAAAGAGAACGGATAACGGACAGGAGACAGATTATGTACGAAGCACATCAAAACGATACAGAATATTTACAGAATCTCATCAACGGCACCGATACCGCCGTTATTCCGAAGACCAACCCTTTGACGGGAGATGAAATTTGGATCATATCTTCCCCGCTGTTTCTGACAAACGGAAAAACGGTGATCCTTGACGGCGCACATCTGCGGCTTGCGG
>JAFYTT010000276.1 GCA_017558715.1 Clostridia bacterium
CCTCAAAGAGATGCTTCTGCACCCGCCGCACGGCCTCCGGCATCAGTCCCTGTCCCCAGTACGGCTTAGCAAGGACATAGCCGATTTCGCAGGTTTGCAGATGCGGGTACGGATTCTGCTCGGGCGGAAGCATTTCAAAGCGAGGCTTGTGAAGACCAAGAGAGCCGATGACGCGTCGGTCTTCCCGGTGTTCTATGGCAAGGACATTGCCGTGTTCCATGAACTTTTCGAGAATTTGCCTGGTTTCATCGCGGCTTCGGTGCGGATTCCAGCCTGCCATCTGTCCGACGCCGTCGACGGATGCATATGCATAAAAGTCGTCGAGGTCATCCGTTTTCCACGGACGGAGGATAAGACGGTCGGTATAAAGGGGTGTGGTTTTCAGATCGATCGTAAGATACATCATCGGTCTCCTTTCAAAATAATAAATATAAAAAGCGGTGTCAGCCATCACATGCGAGGCTTACACCGCTGATTGTCATATATCGCAAACACATTATCCGCCAAATGACAACAACTGAGTAAGCCCGGTCTGTACTCGTACAGAGACGCGCTTGACACCGTTATTGACGACGGAATGCATGGCAGACATGGTAATGAATCCTTTCAAAAAAGATTTACGACTATTATAGCACGGCATGTTGCGTTTGTCAAGCGTTTTGATGGGAAAATTTCTCTTGACAAAATCCGCGCTGTCCTTTATAATGAAATCAGAATCATACCATGGAGGAAACAGAACATGAACACGGAAAAGAAACCAATCACAAAAATCATATTTGACACCGACATTGGCGGCGACTGTGACGACGCAGGCGCGCTTGCCATGCTGCATCGGCTCTGCGACATGGGCGAATGTGAACTGCTTGCGGTCACCGCCTGTTACGCGTCTCCTTATGTCGCCGGATGCATCGATGCGATCAACCGTTATTACGGACACGTCGTTCCCGTCGGCATTCTGCACGGAAAACCGTCGGCAGAACCGGGCGTTTATGCAAAAGGACTTTGTGAGGAATTTGAAAACAGTTACCCTCCGGAAGAAGAAAATCGGATTCCGGATACGGTATCGGTTATACGCCGTACTCTTGCCGATGCAGAGGATCACAGCGTCACACTTGCGGCAACCGGTTCTATGGCATCGCTGGCGGCACTGGTACAAAGTCCGGCAGACGAGATCTCTCCGTTGGACGGCAAAGCATTGATTACGCAAAAGGTTCTGCGCACGGTGGTCATGGGCGGTCGTTTTTACGGCACATGGCCGATGCCGGTTGTCATCGGCTCTGATTTCACTGTAACATGGGAATGGAACATTCATGCAGATATTCCGGCAGCACAGATGATGTGCCGCACGTGGCCTGGTGAACTGATCTTTTCCAGCTACGAAATCGGTCTGTTCTGCGTTACGATGAAAGGGTACGCCCAGACAGCGCCCAAAGAGGATCCTGTCCGCCGTGCCTATGAGCTGCATCCCTGCGGACGTGAATATGGACGGGAAAGCTGGGATCATACGGCACTTCTCTATGCCATCCGTCCTGATGCCGGTTATTGGAATCTGCATCCGTTTGGACGCGTGACCGTCGATGATGACGGTGTAACCTCATGGAATGCCGAAGAAGGTGCACAGCAAAGTTATCTCCTGCCGCGTGAGGATTATGATGTCATCCGCGATGTCATCAACGGACTGGTATTCTGCCCCGAGCTGCCCAAAGGAAGCAGATGAAACGGAGTACATGATGGGAACACAACAAAAACTGCAATTTGATTTTCAATACGGCATCCGACTGATGAGTGAAGGCTTTGCGACGGTCGGACGCGAAGACGGCGACTTCTGGCGCGCGTTTCTGGATACGGACGAAATCCGTGAGCTGTCGGTCTACTCGCATATGCAGACCCCGATTTCCGCAGAGGAGCACGACGGCGTGATGTCCGTGCGGTATGACAGACTGTTGGCAGAGAACGGTGTCACCTACGACGTTTCTCTGACGGTGAACGTGACACATGAGGATGACGGTTCTCTGCGGTTTTCGGCGATGATTGACAACCGCGACGATGTGATCGTCAATGAGCTGCAGCTGCCGTTTGTCGATGCGTACGACTGGGGCTGCGATCCTGCAAAGGAAACCCTGTACATCGCGGAAGGACTGGGTGCGAAGACCGTCAACATCCGTCAGCGCGTGTCGTGGTGCCACTCCGAGTATATGAGCGCCGACTACAAATCCACCTGGATGGCACATACCTATCCTCCTGCTTACGGATCCCGCGGAATGTCGATGCCGTGGATGGGTCTGCAGCTGGGCAAGCATTTCCTGTACTTTGGCGAACACAATCCCGAGATGCGCATCACGGGCTTCAATATCGGTATTCCGCCGCGTCATCACCGCTCGGCACTGATGTGTCAGATGTCGCACTATCCTGCGGTTCGATGTGGCGAGCGCGTCGATACGGCACAGAGCGTTCTTGCGCTGTTTGACGGCGACTGGCGCGACGGTGCGGCGTATTACCGCGACTGGTCGGAGAAAACCTGGCGTGTCGAGCAGAACATTCCCGAATGGGTGCAGGACATTACAGGCTGGCAGCGTGTCATTCTCAAGCATCAGTACGGCGAAATTTTCTGGAAATACGAGGATTTGCCGCGGCTTTATGAAGAAGGCAAGCGGTCGGGACTGAATGCGCTGCTGGTTTTCGGCTGGTGGAAAGGTCGGTTTGACAACAATTATCCCGAATATGAGGCGGACCCCGCACTCGGTGGTGAGGAAGGTCTGCGGGATGCCATTGCCGAGGTGCAAAGACGCGGCGGTCATGTCCTGCTCTATACCAACGGCAATCTGATCGACGTCAAAACCAAGTTCTACCGCGATATCGGTCAGAAAATCTCTCACAAGGACATCGACGGCAATGAGTACCGCGAGCATTATCAGTTCTCAAACGACGGTACCGTTCTGCGCAATTACGGCTATAAGTCCTTTGATACGGCATGCCACAGAACCAAAGAATGGCAGGACAATCTCGTCCGTGTGGCGAAACTCAAGCTGTCGTTTGATCCCGATTCGATTTTCTTTGACCAGCTTGGCTGCTGTCTGAAGCTCTGCTTTGATACGACCCATCCGCACGGAAACCGCATCGACGAGGACGGTATGGGCAGATACGAAAACATCAAGGCCATCCGTGCCGTAACACCTGCGGGAAAAGCCATCGGTACGGAGTGGGTCTGTGACCGTTATACCAATCTCGTCGACTATATCCACGGCTGCGGTACGGCGCATAACTATGTCCCCGACGCATTCCCCGACATTTATCTGCATACATTCCCGGGTATTCCCGTTTCCAACCGCTTTATCCACGACGACAAGGCAGGCTTTGTCGATCATCTCAACTACGCCTTTGTCTACGGCATGATCTTCGATGTCTGCATCTGGCGCGGACGGATGATCGGTATCGCGGGACTGCCCGACTATGCCGCACATGTGCAGTACCTGACTGCCATCAAGGCGCAGTATCACGACTATTTCCACCACGGCAGATTTGAAACCCTGTCGTGTGAATCCTTGCCCGCAGGCATCCGCGCCGCGAAATTTGTCCGCGCAAACGGCGACTTTATCGTCACCTTCTGGAATACAACGGAGAAGGAAACGACCGTTGAAGTTTTCGGTAAGTCCACAACCGTTGCAGCAAAGGATGTTGCGGTTATAGAATATTTAATTTAATAATCTGTCTGAAAGCACAAGAATTGCTTGACAAACCATTTGTGTTGTGATATAATGACCAAAAATATATAGGAAACTATATCTGAAAGGTGCGTGGTCTTCATGAGAAAACAGTATAACACAGCGATTGGTGTTTTGATTTTACTCGGTCTTTTTTCTGCATGCGGCGGAGAGAGTCATGTTGGCATGACTGAAAATCAGACTTCGGATGTTTCTGAAACCGTACAGACAGAGGCTGTCACGGAGGAAACTTATCAGATGCCGGCGCTTGACCTCGGTGGTGGGACGTTCACCATTCTGAATTCCATAACGAATTGGGGCTTTTATACCACCTTTGATCTGGAAGAACAGACGGGTGATACGCTGGACGATGCTGTATTCAATCGCAATCGTAAGGTTGAGGAAATGTTCAATGTGAAACTGCTTGGCGTAGATATAGACATTGGATCGGCGGCAAATGAACTTCGCAAAACGGTGAACGCCGGTGAGGATGTATATCAGTCTGCACTGATTGCGCTCAGTAATATTTCTCCTCTGATCCAGGAGCAGATGCTGATGGATATGCGTGCTTGCGATACGGTTCAGTTTGATCGGGAATGGTGGGATCAGGAAATCCTGACGGTGTATAATCTTGGAGGTAAGGATGTTGTCTGGTTTGCTGCATCCGAGCTTTCGCTGACGGGACTTGAATGTACGGTTGTACCGTTCTTCAATGAGCGGATTCTGAATAATCTCGATCTGGAGTCCCCATATGATCTGGTTCGTGCCGGTACCTGGACATTTGATAAGCTCGGTGAATATGCAAAAGCGGGCGCAAATCTCAACGGCGCGGATTCTTTTGACAAATACGACGCAAACGGACCCGCACAGTACGGTATAGTTTCCTACTCGACCTTCCCGCATGCGATGGTGATTGCCGCGGGAGAGGATTACATTCGGCTCGATAATACCGGTATACCGTATCTTGCAATTGAAAATGAACGCTTCTTCAATGTTGCTGAAAAGATCGCTTCGCTGACGGCAACTTCCGGTGAATTCAATAATTTCAACAACGGCGATATTCATTATGAATTGATCTTCCGCGACGGTCGTGCGCTTATGACGATTGCACAGGTTAAAGCAACGACAAAGTTCCGCAGTATGGAAGATGAATTCGGAATCCTTCCAATGCCCAAGTATGATGAATCACAGGAGAACTATCGCTGTATGAGAACAGGTACATCATGCGTTGTCTGCCTGCCTGTGACTGTTTCGGATATGGAGGCAAGCGGTGCTGTGGTTGATGCACTGTCTTATTACAGCTATACCGATATTCTTCCTGCATATTATGATGTCACGCTGACACAAAAGGGTCTGCGCAACGAGGATTCCATTGAAATGATGAACATCATCCGTGATTCCCGTGTACCTGAAATCGGAAGTACATTTGGCTGGACAAGCTCGATTTCAACACAGATTGAAACGCAGCTTATGAACGGTAAGAGCGACCTTGCATCCAAGATTGCATCGGCAAAGACCAAGGTTGAATCACTGGTTGCAAAAACAATGGAAATTCTCAACGAACAGGAATGAAATATACATCATAAAAATAAGGTACCGAAGGCATTGTGCCAACGGTACCTTGCTTTTTATTGGTTTAGTATTAGTAGAACATCTTGTCCTGCAGATAGGAAACGAGGTCTGCGATGGGCATTCTGACCTGTTCCATGGTGTCACGGTCACGGACGGTGACACAGTTGTCAGCTTCGATGCCCTTTGCTTCGTCGCCGACGGTATCGAAGTCAACGGTGATGCAGTAAGGCGTACCGATTTCGTCTTCACGGCGGTAACGCTTACCGATAGAGCCTGCATCGTCGTAGTCAACTGCAAAGTACTTGGACAGCTCTGCGTAGATCTCCATTGCCTTGTCGCCGAGCTTCTTGGAAAGCGGCAGGACTGCAGCCTTGACGGGTGCGAGTGCCGGATGGAAGCGCATGACAACACGGGTATCCTTTTCGTCGATGACTTCTTCGTCGTATGCTTCAACGAGGAATGCGAGCGTAACACGGTCTGCACCGAGGGACGGCTCGACAACGTACGGAATGTACTTTTCGTTGGTGTCGGGATCGAAGTAATCCATGGACTGACCGGAGTGGTTCTGGTGCTGGGTCAGGTCGTAGTCGGTTCTGTCGGCAATACCCCAGAGTTCGCCCCAACCAAACGGGAAGAGGTATTCAAAGTCGGTCGTTGCGCGGGAGTAGAAGCAGAGTTCTTCCGGATCGTGGTCACGAAGACGGAGGTTTTCGCGCTTCATGTTGAGGTTGTAGAGGAAGTTTGCGCAGTAATCCTTCCAGTATGCAAACCATTCAAGGTCTGTGCCGGGCTTGCAGAAGAATTCGAGTTCCATCTGTTCGAATTCACGGGTACGGAACGTGAAGTTACCGGGCGTGATTTCGTTTCTGAAGGACTTACCGACCTGTGCAACACCGAAGGGAACCTTCTTTCTGGTGGTTCTTGCAACGTTCTTGAAGTTGACGAAGATACCCTGTGCGGTTTCGGGACGGAGGTACAGGGTGTTGGAGGAGTCCTCGGTAACGCCCTGGAACGTCTTGAACATCAGGTTGAACTTACGGATATCGGTGAAGTCTGCGGAGCCGCAGGACGGGCAGGTGATGTGGTGTTCCTTGATGTAGTCCTGCATTTCAGCGTCGGACATACCTGCGGGATTGTCGTTAAGGTTGTTTTCAGCGACATATTCTTCGATGAGCTTGTCCGCACGGTGACGGGTCTTACAGACCTTGCAGTCCATGAGCGGGTCGGAGAAGCCGCCGAGGTGACCGGAAGCAACCCATGTTTCGGGGTTCATCAGGATTGCGGAGTCCAGACCGACGTTGTAGGGGCATTCCTGGACAAACTTCTTCCACCAAGCGCGCTTGACGTTGTTCTTCAGTTCAACGCCGAGAGGGCCGTAGTCCCAGGAGTTTGCAAGACCGCCGTAAATTTCGGAGCCGGGGTAAACGAAGCCGCGGTTTTTACACAGCGCGACCACTTTTTCCATTGTTTTTTCAGTATTGATCATTATGGTACACACCTTTCTTTATGATGAGTGGTAAAATTTTTTGTGATATTTTATTATAACAAATAAACGTGTACCTGTCAAGGGTTTAACAGAAAAAGTCCTTGAAATCAGGGGGATATGATAAAAAATCGGAGCGCCGCATGCAAATACGGTGCTCCGATTGATTTGTTTTGTGCCGGAATGACTGTCGTTTCAAAAACGCCGTTGGGAAACATCAGTTGACATTACCCCATGTGTCGACAAAGTCTTTCATTTCCTTTTCTGCCTTGGAGGCAACTTTTTCGATCTGCGATACCAACTCACCGCCGCCAGCCAGGACATCGTAAAAAATGGATGGGATGCCACCGAAATCGTAGACTTCGGCAAAGGACAGATACAGATTGTCATAAACGATATCTAACATTTCAAGGCTTTGTTCGTCGCGGGCAAGTTTGTCTTTATACGTCAGATCAAGTGTGATGGGACGCATATTGGTATGCGACCACGCAGCGAGTGCTTCTGTGACAAAACCGGACTTTTCGTCCATTGCGGTCATCGGAACGCCGACATAGGCTGTCGACCAGATATTGACGGCTGTGCGATATCCATTCTGCGTCTTGTCAAATTTTGCGACTGGGAGAATCGTGTAGTCGCTTTCCATGTCGCGCAGAAGGCTGAATGCATTTCCGGTGGTTCCTGTCAGAAACAGCGCACGGTCTTCCTTGAATGCGGAGGATACAAAATCATTGCCTTCGCTCTTGGGATTGGTCGGTTCAAAAATGGTGCGCAGTTTTTCCACGATGGTGACGGTCTGATCGGTGACGGCAGTCAGTGCAAGATTGGTTCCGTCCTCGGTGATTGTGCAGTATTCGACGTTGCAGGCCGGCATCAAATAAGTTGCAAAGCAGCCGATGTTGCCGAACAGGTCATCGATATACGCCCACTGTCCGTCTTGGTTGAGATCCTGATTGATGCCTTTGGATAGTTCACCGACAAGATCCCATGTCCATGTTCCGTCGCGAACTTCCTGTACAAAATCGCAGGTGATATCATAATCATCCGCCAATTTGGTATTGACATAGGTACACGCGGCGATGCGGTACATAGACGGGCAGATGTCGCCTGTTGTGAAATACATGGCATTCTTCAGACGGAGATTATCGTACATCAGTGACGACCACCATTTCTGATCAAGAGAGAGGTGCTCGATGTCCAGCATATTCGCAAGGACACCCTCCAGCGCGAGTGTACTCAGTTTTGCACCGACCGTAAAGATCAGATCACAGGGCTTTTCTCCCGCAAGAACGGCGGAACGGAACTTCGATGTACTGCCGGAGTTTTCCAGTTCATAGTTGATCTGTACGTTGTACAGCTCCTCTATTACGGCATCGCGCTCCCAAAGCGTATCGTTGACGATCTCACCTGTCTGTACCTCACCGGGAATGTTGCTGTATGCCGCGCTGTTGCAGTCGAGTGCGGTATAGACCATACCACCGAGGTCACGGCTACCAAGTTCTGCGAGACGGTCGCGCTCCGGTTCTGCTGCTGTTTCCGTTACAGCGGCGGTCAGAGCATCAGTGACGGTATCGCTTTCTGTAACAGCATCCGTTTCGCCGCCGCAGG
>JAFYTT010000277.1 GCA_017558715.1 Clostridia bacterium
AAGTATGCAGCATAGAAGTCCAGCGGTCTGTGTACCTTATACCATGCAAACTGAATTGCCTGCATGACATATGCCGCCGCGTGAGCTTTGGGGAACATATACTTGATCTTTTTGCAGGATGCGATGTACCAGTCGGGGATATTCTGCTCCTTCATGGCGGCTTCCATTTCCGGCGTCAGACCCTTGCCCTTTCGGACGGATTCCATCGTCTTGAATGCCATCGATTTTTCAACGCCGTGATAGGACAGATACAGCATGATCGAGTCACGCGTACCGATAACCTCGGAAATCGTACATGTACCGTCACGGATCAGCTCCTGCGCATTGCCAAGCCAAACGTCCGTACCGTGGGATAGACCGGAAATCTGCAAAAGGTCCGAGAAGTTCTGCGGTTTTGCTTCCTTTAACATTCCCTGCGCAAACGGTGTACCGAATTCGGGAATGCCCCAGGTACCGAGCTCACAGCCCATGATGTCCTCGGGCTTCAGTCCGAGCGGCTTGCAGGAGGTAAACAGTCCGTAAACCTCGCGGTCAGACGTATCAACGGTATCGACGGGAATCCCGGTATACCGTTCGAGAATCTTTAACTTGGTCGGCATATCGTGTCCGAGCTCGTCGAGCTTCAGGATCGTATCGTGCAGATACGTAAACTGGAAGTGCGTCGTGATGATCTCGGAGTCGGGCGAATCGGCGGGATGCTGAATCGGCGTAAAGTCGTAGACATCGTATTCACGCGGAACAACGATGATGCCACCGGGATGCTGACCGGTCGTGCGCTTGATGCCGACCATGTTGTTGATCAGACGGTCGATCTCCGCCTTATTCAGCTTCAGATTGTGCTCATCACAGTATTTTGCGATATAACCGAACGCGGTTTTGGATGCAAGCGAGCCTGTCGTACCAGCACGGAAGACGTTTTCTTTTCCGAACAGGTCGGCAGTATACTTGTGAACCTTACCCTGTACATCCCCCGAGAAGTTCAGGTCAATATCGGGAGACTTGTCGCCGTAGAAGCCAAGGAAGGTTTCAAACGGGATATCGTGTCCGTCGCGGATCATATCGGTACCGCAGTTCGGACAGTTCTTCGCCGGCAGGTCATAGCCGGAGCCGTACGAGCCGTCGAGAATAAATTCGGAATGCTTGCACTGCTTGCAGCGATAATGCGGCGGGAGTGGATTGACCTCGGAAATACCGGACATCGACGCAACGAACGACGAGCCGACCGAGCCGCGCGAACCGACCATGTAGCCAAGCGAATTGGAATACGCAACGAGCTTCTGCGCAATCATGTAAAGCACCGCAAAACCGTGCTTGATGATGGAGGTCAGCTCACGTTCCAGACGCTCGGAGACAACCTCCGGCAGATCGTCGGAATACCAGTCGCGCGCACGTTCCCAGCACAGGCGCTGCAATTCCTCCTCCGCACCCTCGAGATTCGGCGTATACGTGCCCTCGGGAATCGGACGGATCTTTTCGACCATATCGGCGATCTTATTCGGATTTTCCACAACAACCTCGTACGCTTTTTCCTCACCGAGATAGTCAAATTCGGCAAGCATTTCCTCGGTTGTGCGGAAGTACAGTCCGACATCGCGGTCGGCATCGGAGAACTTCATCGATGCCATCAGAATCTTTCGGACGATTTCGTCATGACGCTCCATAAATGCGCGTCACAGGTTGCGACAACGGGAATTCCAAGCTCCTCACCGAGCGCAACCACACGGCGGTTGAGGTTTTTGAGTCCCTCCTCGTCAGCAACCGTACCCTCGGAAATCAGGAAGCGGTTGTTGCAGATCGGCTGGATCTCCAGATAATCGTAAAACTTTGCAATCTCCTTGATCTCTGCCTCCGGCTTGTTTTCGAGAATCGCACGGAAGAGTTCACCCGCTTCACATGCAGAGCCGATGATCAGACCCTCTCTGTGCTGTTCCAAAAGGGTTTTCGGAATGCGCGGATGCTTTTTATAATACTGCAAATACGAGGCGGAAATGAGCTTGTAGAGATTTTTCAGACCCACCAGGTTTTTGACAAGAATGATCTGGTGATAGGACTTGAGCTTCAGAGGGTCTGCCTTTTCGCTCATTGCCTGCCGCATCTGGTCATATGTTTCGACACCTTCACGGTGAATCTTGTCCGTCATGCAGAAGTAAATCTGCGCCAGCATCTCCGCGTCATCGGAGGCACGGTGGTGATTGAACTCACCGAGTCCGTAATACTCGGCAACAAGATTCAGCTTATGCTTTTTCAGATCGGGATTGACATAACGGCTCATCGATACCGTATCGAGATACGGATTTTCAAACGGAAGTCCCGACTGTTCTGCCGCGCGGCGGATAAAGCCGACATCAAAGCCGGCATTGTGCGCAATCAGCAGCTTATCCCCGCCGCCGATGAACGCAAAGAACGCTTCCAGCGCTTCCTTTACCTTGGGCGCACCGGATACCATCTCATCGGTGATGCCCGTGAGCTTCGTAATATCCTCGGGAATCGGACATTCTGGATCGACGAACGTATTGAAGCGGTCAAGCACCTCGCCGTTTTTGATGCGGACCGCACCGATTTCCGTGATCTTGTCCTTCAGATTGGACAGACCTGTCGTTTCAATATCGAAGACGATTGATTCATCTTCAAAGCGCCCGTTGCCCGCACCGAACAGCGCTTTTGCCGTATCGTCGACAAAATACGCTTCCATGCCGTAGATGACCTTCAGATCGGTCTTCTCTGCGGCAAGCATCATTTCGGGGAACGACTGTACATTGCCATGGTCGGTTACCGCAACCGCGGGCATACCGAAGCGCAAAGCCGTTTTGACAAGGATATCGGGCGGAATCGCCGCATCGAGTGCGGACATATTGGTATGACAGTGCAGCTCAACGCGCTTGGTTTCCGCATTGTCCATGCGCTCAAAATAGCCGATCTTCATGATGTCGTTCGGCGTCATTGAAAGCTCACCGTCGAACTTATCGGTGCGCAGATTGCCGCGGACCGCGAGCGCGATGTTATAGTACAGCACGTCCGCCGTACCGCGCTTGACCTTTTTCTTCTTTTCGGTCAGCGTCTTGAGAAGCGGCTTGCCTTCATCAACGGGCAGGACAAGCTTCATGGTAAAGGAGGCGTCCTGATCGGTGACAAACAGCGTTATGATCGTCTTGTCGCCGTTTCGGGTTTCCTTGCTTTCCACACCCGACAACAGTCCCAGCGCCTGTACATTGCGCTTCTGCTGTGTCATATGGCGGATCGGGGTCGGCGAATCGATCTCAAACGGTTCACCGAAGATGCACTCGGGAGAGGATGTATCAAACGTCATATTGCCGATCTTCCAGACCGTATCCTCGGGATGGTCAAAGATGAGATCGTGGTTATCAAGCGTATTGACAATGGGAAGCGTGGGATTGTTTGCTTCCTCCTCCGCCTCTGCCTGTTTTTTTGCCGCCTGTGCCTGTGCCGCACGTGCTTCGGCTTCCTTGGCAAGAGCGGCGATGTATTCCGCATTGGCACGCTCAAAGGCGGCATAGTCATTGACGTATCCCTCGGGACGGCAGACCTCGACCTGCAGACGCACCCCAAACTCCCTTGCGACGATATCGGCGAGAATTTCGGGCGTTTTGGCGCTGACAACCAGATCGATCCCGCCGTCGGAAAACGGGATTTCGAGAATGAGTGAGGTTTCGTTCAGCGTGCGCAGACGGTAGGAATCAAAAAATCCGCGTGTGACCGCACCCTCGCGCATCAGCTCCATAATCAGCTGCGGAACATACTCCGCTGTCAGATACTGCGCGGGATACGTCGGCAGAATTCGGACACCGCCGATGTCATGGGCAAGGCGGATCTCCTCCTCGACACGGTACAGATCGCGTTTCGCAATCGGCGCATCAAAGGAGGCGCGCACCTCCACAAGCTTCTGCTCGCGGTCGATGCGCAGTCGGTAATCCCGTGCCGACAAAAGCAGTTCCTTCGCTTCGGGTCCGGGATTGTATTTATTGAATATATCAAGCAGCGTACGCTTCGGCGTCTCTGACATGATTACACCTCGTATTAAAGTTTATTGATCTCCTCGATCAGGACGCTGACAGCATCTCCGGCAGGAATCTTTCTGACAATTTCACCGTGACGGAACAAAACGGCTTCATCCTTACCGCCGGCGATACCGATGTCGGCTTCTCTTGCCTCACCGGGACCGTTGACAACACAGCCCATCATTGCCACGCGCAGTTTTTTGTCGGTTGTGATCTCCGCACGGCGCGCTTCAAATTCGTTGACCATATCGATGAGCGGAATCTGGGTTCTGCCGCAGGTCGGGCAGGAGACGAGGTTAATGCCCGTCTGCTCCAGCTCCAGCGCACGCAGAATGTTATGTGCTTCGATGACCTCACGGACGGGATCATCGGTCAGGGAGACACGGATTGTATCGCCGATACCGTCGCAGAGCAGCGCACCGATGCCGGCAGCACTCTTGATCGTACCGATGTGTGCCGTACCTGCCTCCGTCACACCGAGATGGAGCGGATAGGAACAGCGCTCGGCAAGTACACGATTTGCCGCGATCATTTCGCGCACGGTCGACGCCTTGATGGAAATGACGATATCGGTAAAGTCAAACTTTTCCAGCAGCGCTACATGGTAAAGCGCACTTTCCGCCAGTGCCTCTGCCGTGGGAGCGCCGTATTTTGCAAGGATATGCTTTTCAAGGGAACCGGAATTGACACCGATGCGAATGGGAAGTTTCTTTTCGCGGCAGGCATTGACAACAGCACGGACACGTTCGTCGTCCCCGATGTTGCCGGGATTGATACGGATCTTATCGGCACCGGCCGCCGCACATTCCAGCGCAATGCGGTAGTCAAAGTGGATATCGGCAACAAGCGGTACCGTCACGCCGTGTTCCTTAAGATACGCAAACGTTGCGGCACTTTCCTTATCGGGTGCGGCAAGACGGACAATGTCACAGCCGGCAGCGGCGAGTGCTTCGGTCTGAGCCAGGCACGCCGCCATATCATGCGTATCACGCGACAGCATCGACTGGACCGCAATCGGTGCATCTCCGCCGATACGGATATCGCCGACGGAAACAGCAGTTGTTTTTCTTCTGTAATCGATCATCATCATCGCTCCTTCTCTTTACTTGCCGATAATTTTGGAAATATCCTGGAAGGTGACAAACACCATCAGGAGCATCAAAAGCATAATGCCGGCAAAATGAATATATCCTTCCACCGTGCGGTTGATCGGACGACGGAAAATCAGCTCTATGAACTGGAAAAACAGTCGTCCGCCATCCAGTGCGGGAAGCGGCAGAAGATTGAAAATACCGAGGTTCACGGAAATAAAGACAAACATGAAACCGAAGTTATACGAGCCCTGCTCTGCGGCTTGGGTAATCGCCTGTGTTACACCAACGGGACCGGACAGATCCTCCACGGTATATTCACCGAAGACCAGATCATAAAGCGAATCCCAGATCATCTGCACAGTATTGACCGACTGCCAGAATGCCTGATGGGCAATCGACAGCGGTGTTTTTTCGACAGCATACACATAGAAGTCGCGGTCACCGTATACATGACCGGCTTCGGAGAAATTCGGAAACTGCACGTCCTTTAATACAAGCATCTGTCCATCGCGTTCCACCGTCACGTCAACCGGACCGCGCGCATCGTGCATGATCGTGTAGACAAGGTCTGTCGCTGTATGCACACGGGTATGATCGATCATAACAATGCGGTCCTCGACCTGCAAACCGTACGACGGCGAGGTTGCACCCTCAAAAAAGTCCGCAACGACGGTTCCGCCGAACGTGGAAAAAGAAACAAGAACCGTCATCACAAGGAAACCGACAAGCAGGTTCATTGCGGCACCTGCGGCGGTGATGATGATACGCTGCCAGACAGGCTTTGCACACAGTGCACCGGGATCGTCGGATTCTTCGTCCTCACCAACCATGGCGACATAACCGCCGATGGGCAGCGCGCGCAGAGAATAACGGATTCCCGTCTTCTTTGACACACGGGAGAGGAGCTTCGGTCCCATACCGATGGCAAATTCGTTGATGGTTACACGGAAGATACGGGCGGCGGTGTAATGTCCGAACTCATGAATAAAGATCAGGAATCCGAACATGAGAATGGCGAGCAGGATAAACAGTAAATTCATGCAATCTCCTTTGATAGGACGTGGGGTTTGAGGTTACAGGTTATCGCGTCAGGCGGCTCCGTACCGCTTCTCTGGCGGCTTTGTCTGCCGCTTCAATGTCATCAAGCGTCGGATTTTCGATCTGTTTTGCATCGTCAACAACCGCTTCCACCAGATCAAACAGTTCCACAAAGCCGATGCGGTCTTCAAGAAATGCCGCAACCGCCGCTTCATTGGCACCGTTGAGCACAGCGGTCATGACACCGCCTGCCTTGACACAGCGACGTGCCAACGGCAGAAGTGTGAAGGTCTCCTCATCGGGTACATCAAAGGTCAGACGACCGACTTTCTTGAAGTCCAGCGGTTCCAGACAGGAAGGCATCCGATCGGGATACGTCAGCGCATACTGGATGCACAGACGCATATCGGGAACGGACAGCTGAGCCATCACCGCATTGTCGCAGAACTGTACCATCGAGTGGATGATGCTCTCGGGATGAACCACGATTTCGACATCATCGGGAGCGACATCAAACAGACGTACCGCTTCAATCAGCTCAAGCCCTTTATTCATCAGCGAAGCACAGTCCACGGTGATCTTCGCCCCCATCTTCCATGTCGGATGGGCAAGGGCTTCTTTTCGTGTGACAGACGCAAGCTCCTCACGCTTTTTGCCGCGGAACGCACCGCCCGAGCACGTCAGAAGCAGCTTTGTCACACGGTCACGCGGTTCTCCGTTCAGACACTGGAAAATCGCGCAGTGTTCGCTGTCGACGGGCAGCACGGAAACACCGTGTTCCCTCGCCTCGCGCATGACAAATTCGCCGGCAGTCACCAGTGTTTCCTTATTGGCAAGCGCGACATTTTTACCGGCGCGAATCGCGTTCAAGGTCGGCTGCAGACCTGCCGTGCCGATGATCGAATTGAGCACAACGCCCGATTCACCCTCCGATGCCAGCCACAGAACACCTTCGCGTCCGGAAAGAATCTTGGTATCGGTATCGGCGACAGCGACAGAAAGTGCCTTTGCCGCAGATTCGTCCTCTACAGCACACCAGATCGGATGGAACTGACGGATCTGTTCTTCTAAGAGCGTGATATTTTTAGAACCGGCGATGCCCTCCACACGCAGACCGTGCAGCGCGGCGACGTCCATTGTCTGCCGTCCGACAGAACCGGTCGAGCCGAGCACAGTCACGGGAAGCGCACCGAGTTTATCGTTTTTTTTCATAAGTTCGGTCATAGGTTGATTCTCCTATCTTCAGAACAGAAATGCAAAAAACGGTGTATTTGCACACAAGAGGTAAAGCACGGTTGCTGTTGCAAGGACGGAGTCAAACCGGTCAAGCACACCGCCGTGACCGGGGAACAACTTGCCGTAGTCCTTGACATCGTATCTGCGCTTGACAAGGCTCATGAACAGGTCGCCGACGATCGAAACGAGCGAAACCGGCAGACCGAGCAGAATCAGCGCGGGATAATTCGGCGTAACATCGGCAAACAGCGACACGATGAAGCCAAACAGCGCAAATCCCGCCATCGCAAAGACAATGCCGCCGATCGCTCCCTCCACGGTCTTCTTCGGGGAAACATCGGGAATGAGCTTATGCCGACCGAACAGCCGTCCTGTGAAATACGCAAACGAGTCGGATACCCAGGCACCGAGGAACGGCATCAGATAGAGATATGCACCGTTGTTGATGCGGCGCAGAAGCACCATCAGAGAAAATCCCCACAGAATGTAGACAAGGGCAATAAACGCCATACCAGCCTGCTCAATCGGCAGCTTGCCGTGCGAGAACAGTGCGACCGTAAACAACAGAAACATGAGCACCGCCGTCATCGAGGACAGCAGCATAAACGCCTGCTCCGGCATATAAAACGATGCAAACGGCAAACCAAGTCCGCAAAGAACAGAAAAAACCGTGATGATCCATTGCTTGTGAAGACCGATACAGCGCAGCATTTCAAAGCAGCCCATACCGGCAAACAGCGCAATCACAATCGGGAAAACGACCGTATCCGATAAAAATGCGACAGGAATCAGGACAGCGGCAATACATACCGCCGTAATGATACGTACCAACATTACAAAGTCCCGTCCTTTCTCAAACGCCGCCGAACCGACGCTTTCTTGCGTAAAATGCTTCTACTGCGGCATCCACAGCTGCATCGTCCATATCGGGCCACAGGGTATCACAGAAATAGAATTCCGCATAAGCCGCCTGCCAGAGCAAGAAATTGGACAGTCTCTGCTCCGAACCCGTGCGGACGATCAGATCGGGCGGAGGACAGTGCGCCGTATAGAGATTCGCTGAGATATCGTCCTCTGTGATCTCGGTTTTTCCCTGCGCAATCAGTGTATTGACAGCATGGACAATTTCATCGCGTCCGCCGTAGTTGATGGCGATGTTGAGCGTCAGGGTGTGATGTGCCGTATACTGCTCCAGATTTTCCATCTTCTGCCGCACATCAGCGGGGAAAATCGACTTATCACCGAGGAATACTGTATGAATTTGATTTTCATCCGCCTTTTTCTGAGCACGGTCAAGATATTCACCGAAGATCCCCATGATCGCCTGTACCTCATTCTGCGGACGGCGCCAGTTCTCCGTGGAAAACGCATAAACCGTTACCACACGGATCCCGATATCACCACAGTAGCGCACAACGCGTTCAAATGTTTTCGCGCCGACCGTATGTCCGTATTCCCGCGGCATTCCGCGTTTTTTTGCCCATCTGCCGTTGCCGTCCATGATAAATGCAATGTGCTGCAGACGTTCATCTACCTGTATGTTTGACATGAGTATCCCCCGTTCACCGTTCGTTATTGATTCGTTCAAACTTTTTCCCGACAGAGAAACAAGGATGACACGCCGCCATCCCTGTTTTCGGGTACAATTTAGATTTCCATAATTTCCTTGGACTTCGCGTCGGTGATCTTATCAAGCTGCTTGGTGTACTTATCGGTCAGATCCTGAACTTCCTTTTCGGAGGACTTCTGTTCGTCCTCGGTCATCGTGCCGGCCTTCTTCAGTTCCTTGCACTTATCGTTTGCATCGCGGCGGATGTTGCGCAGTGCAACCTTGGCAGCCTCACCCTTCTTGGAAATGTCCTTTGCCAGTTCCTTACGGCGTTCCTCGGTCAGCGGCGGGAAGGACAGGCGGAGCATGGAGCCGTCGTTCTGCGGGTTGATGCCGAGCTCGGACGCCTGAATTGCTTTTTCGATTGCCTTGAGCATTGTCTTATCCCACGGAGTGATGGTGATGGTTCTTGCATCGGGAACAGAGACCTGTGCAACAGAGGAGATCTGTGTGGGAGAACCGTAGTAGTCGACGGTGATCTTATCGAGAACACCGGGGTTTGCACGACCCGCACGGATCGACTTCAGTTCGTTTTCATATGCCTCAATGCTTTTCTGCATCTTTCTTTCAAAATCTTTGACATCCAGTTTCATAACGGAAATACCTCCACAATGTAATTTTTCATATCCGGATGCCCATTTCGGCACATCCGCGATTCTACTCTATATTTTACTATGAAATTGAAGATTTGTAAACAGATTTCTGTAAATTTTTTTGGAATTTTCAAAAGATTCCGAAAAAATACATCCCGCACACGCAGTACGGGATGATTTATGTGTTTACTGTCTCTCTGCAAGATAGATACTCACGCGGGACTGGATGAGTTTTGATACTTCATCGAGCGTTTTTGCGCCGCTTGTATATGCGGATAGTTCTTCTTCCAAAATTGCTATTACCGTACTGTCATCGGATACCCCGCCTGACATCGTGCTGTGATTGAGAAAATCCATGATCTCTGCACATTCCGCATCTGAAATATGATACTCCGTAAGTTCCATTCCTCGTTCCCGATAAGCATCCAGCTGATCCTCTGTCAACGCCTTTTCTGTCACCAATGACGGATTGACATAGACACCGCCCGGAACT
>JAFYTT010000278.1 GCA_017558715.1 Clostridia bacterium
GCAAACGAGGTTGACGGATAGATGGTTGCGCCGAGACGGTTTTCGTTGGGATAACCGACAAGCGAGATCCGTTCTCCGAACAGTCCCTGCTGGATTTCCCAGAACGAGGTGTAATTGCCGAGATACATCTGATACAGCAATGCACGGTCGTCGCGGTAACGGGTTTCCATGTCGAGGTAGAAATCTTCACCGACCTCTTCCCAGTTGGTGGTTTCCCAAATGGACTTTTCGGGCAGTGTCTTGGTGAATTCCAGAATCTTGATGAATTCGGGGGAGTTGAACGAGCATCTGCCTGTTTCCTTGTCAATGAACTGATCGCGGACCGATGCACACAGCGCATTGAGGAAATCCACGCGGGTGACCTCGCCGCCGAACGGATCGGTTCCAGGCTCCAGCTTGGCAAGCGCCGCCAGCAGACCGTCCATTGTCCAGCCGTCATAATCGCCGACCAAAGACGACTTTGCGGCAAGGGTACGTACCGAGAAGGATGGCGCGATCTGATACAGCTTACCGCCGAAGGAGAATGCTTCGAGAATGTTTTCGTACAGATCGTCCGCGGCAAAGACGGGATCTCCTTCGATGAACGGACGCAGATCGGCAAACAATCCCTTTGCGGCATAGTTCGCAGTCGGAAGCTCTTCCGATACCTGAATAATGTCAGGGATGTTTCCGGAGATGATGTCATTGCTGAACTGGGTTGCCGCACCCTTCCATTCGTTTTCTTCGCTGTTGTACATTGAATAATCGCGGATGGTGATGCGGTATTCCTCGTTGGTTCGGTTGAATTCGATGATCTGATCGAGAATGTTGTAATCAATGTAAATACAGCCGTAGGTCAGCATGTATTTTTCGACGACCTCTTCATCGGGGACACGTGTCATTTTGAGCACCTGCAGGGTCTGACCGTCATTGTCATACTTGCGAAGCATCGTATAGACGACACCGTCCGGGGTGATATACGTGTCATTCATGTTGGAGGAATTGATATCGGAGTTGATCCAGTTGATCAGCTCGGTTTCCGTGTCGGACGCCATATCATATCCGTAAAGACCGATGGAATTCTGGTAGACAAAATCATACGTCTCGGATGCCATGGCACCGTACAGATAATTGGTGACGCGGGACGGAATATCCAGCGGCGCACCGACGGTATACGATGCGGTATCGACACGGACCACCTTCTGCTTGTAGTCGGAGGCGGTATTGTAGGAAACATAGACACCGCCGTCGCACGGAATCATGGTATTGATGTAGGACATATCATCAAGCTTGATTTCTTTTGCTGTCGTCATTGCCGCGTCGACGGAATAAAGTCCGGAATCAACGGCAAGCAGCGCAGTATTCCCGGTGACATTGATGCTGTTCAGATACAGATAGGTTTCTTCCGGATTGACACCGAGCAGTGCGTACAGATCGGCGCTTGCCAGAATGTTGCCTTCCATATCGGCGTGATACAGATCGCAGGCTTCGCGGTAGATGCCTGTTTCCTCATTGAAAACGCCGGAATTGACGGTATACCAAACGGTACCGTCGTCGGCAAAGGAGATCTGGTTGCGGTATTCGTTGTTTGCGGTATCGACAGGAGGAATATGGATATCGGTCATGTCGCCGGTTTCCGTATCAATATCGTAAAACAGATCGGTCATGTTCCAGTATTCATCGTATTCGGATCCGCAGAGAATCAGGCGGTCGCCGACACCGCGCAGAGAATGAAATTCCTGCCGTCCGGCGACATCGTTGTAGGAGAAGCTGCTTTCAAACAGAACCTCGGTACGGTAGACATTGGTCGGCTTTTCCTTGACGGCTTCCTGTTTTTTGCAGGAGGTCATGACGGTACAGCCAAAGAGCAGTGTCGTACCGAGCAGAGCAGCGGTTAAGCGGGTATAAAGGGGAGATTTTTCAGACATAATACAAGTCCTTTCGGAATTTCGGTTAAGAACGTGTTTTTTCGGGAGTATTCAGCGGAGAGGCTTGTTTTTTCAGCCACTTCTTCATGCGGCGTGCTTCGTGCTTGTCATCGAAGTAATGCCAGATATCGGTGATGCGGATCGGATGAATCCAGAACCACATGCTGACAAATGCGACGGCACCGATCAGTGCGGCAATACCGGCAATCGCGCCGAAGAACGCAATGACTATCGCCTTTGTTTCCGTTACGCGGGCATTATTTTCCCAAAACGGCGGCAGGATACGGTCACGCCGCACAGCACGCATAAAGAAATCTGCGGAGGCTTTCGCGAGTGTTTCAAAGGAAAACCGCGTGGAGTCCTCGTAAATAACAGCATTGGTCGATTTGTCGCTGACAGAAAACTGATTGCGCAGAATGCCTTTGGCAAAATCGCCGATGGGATTGGGCATGACGATTTCGTAGCAGGAGGCGCGGTCGAAGCCTGTCGTCATACGCAGACCGATGTAGTTGACAAAGATACGCGGCGTGTCGCCCCATGTGGTGCTGCCGAGCGGGTCGGTCGGTTTTTTGCAGACACCGGCAACACGGAACGGCTGACCGTCGATGGTGACATCCATGCCGGCAACCTCAACCGCACCGAACAGCTGCCATGCCGCATATTCGTCAAGAATCACCGTTTGCGAGGTCAGATCGTCCTCGGAAAAATAATCGCCGTGGAGCATCTCAAACGGATGAAAGAAGAAGAATTCGCCGCCGCAGGATGTTGCCTGGGTCAGAATGGATGCACGTTCCGTGGAGACGGAAAGTGAGGTTTCTCCCGAAAATGCATCGATATAGCCGGATGCACCCTCGGGAACCGCAATCGCATTTTCTTCCAGTGCACGTCCGATGTTCATGCGCCGCAAATAGACGGTGTTCAGATCAATGCCGGATGTGGAATCAAAATAAACGGACAGCTTGGTAAAGGGGTGCGGAGAATCCTCTGCCTGCCAGCGCTGTGCCGCATCGGCACCGGGAATATCCGCAGTCATGGAGTGAATCGCGGCGTGCGCGATGAAAAACAGCAGCAGAAGCAGGATTGCCAATGCGCCGACAATCCACATGATACGTGAACTCCGCCGCTGTTGCACGGGTGTTTTGAAATATTGAATCATGGCACATCCTCAGACATCAGTTGTCGGAGAGGCGAACCTGCTGTCCTGCGGAAATGGGTGTCTGTGAGGTGGTGATGACGAATTCACCGCCGGTCAGACCGGAAACAGCGGTATTGGTATCGTCCTCGGCAATGATTTCCACATCACGGCGAACAGCGGTATAGCGGTTTCCGATCGGTGTGTTTTTCGCTTCGACGACCAGCACGAACTTGCCGTTGGAATCTTCTCTGATCGCGGAGGAGGGGACAACATTGTCGTAATTGGCGGATCTCTCACCCAGTGAGAAGGTGAAGCTCTGACCTGCGGTGATGTCACCGGTCAGAAGGAGCGTGACGGTGCGGGTGTTCTGGGGATCGGACTGGGACGGCTTGATCGATTCGACAACCGCCTCGGGGGTCGCACCCCAGTAGTAGAGGATCGTTGCAGCCTGACCGACCGCAATGCGCTTTGCCTGTTCGGTCGTCAGGGACAGTTCCACGGAGTATCCGCCCTCGGTCTGTTCAATCTCGGCAAGCACGGTCTGGGCTTTGATTTCCTGACCTGCGGTTACGGCGATGTTGTTGATCGTACCGGCAACCTTTGCGTAGATTTCGTTGCTGCCTGTGGTTTCGGAGATGCGTTCCACCGTCTGCTTTGCACGTGCGATTGCTTCGATATAGGTCGGTTCTTCCAGCGCAAGCTCCTCACGGGTACGTGCAAGCTCGGTTTTCAGATTTTCAATGGTTCGCTGCTGTGCGGTAACCGCCTCGATGTACGCGTTGTAGTTTGCATAGCCGTCACCGGAACCTGCATTGTTCTTGAGATCCTCCAGTGCTTCACGGGCCTGTTCCAGCTCCAGCTCGATGTTGGCGATCATCGTTTCCAGCTGAGATGCCGTGAACACTTCATCGGTGCTCTTGCCGTTCTGTTTTGCGCTTTCGTATGCGGATTTCGCTGTATTATATGCATTCTGTGCGTCGGAATAGGCTTCCTGCGCGTCGTCGCGGACATCCTCCGCATCGCGCATCTGTTTTTGTGCTTCGTTGAGACGCGCTTCCTGTTCTGCGGTGTCTGTGAGTCCGTTGGCATTTTCGAGCTTCCGACGGATGGCATCACAATCGTCGATGGCACGCTTCAGTACGCGTTCCTTGTCTTCCAGCGTCAGCACCATGGATTTCAACTGCGTTTCCGCCTGTTCAATGGCGCTTTCGTTGGCGGTATATTCCGACTTTGCGGAACTCAGATCGGACATTGCTTCCGACTGCTGGGAACCGATCGAGGACAGCATTGCCTGATAATAGGAAAGCTCCCCTTTGGCTGCTGCAAGCTCACGTTCCTCCTCCTCGGTACGGGTGGGAAGCGCGCTCAAACGGTCGACCTTGCTCTGATACGATGCGATATTGGAATGGATGATCGTTTCATTGGCCATCGAGCTGTCGTAATAGGACTGTGCAGCATCGAGGTTCTGCTTCAGTCTGGTACGTGCCTTCAGAAGTGCATTGAGGTTTGTCTGCAATTCTTCCTGATTTTTCTGCAGGCGTTCAAACTCGATGGTCTGGTCCTCAATGCTGCGTTCTGCACTCAGAAGCTGCTGTGCCAGCTGTTCGGCAGAGGACGAGCACGACATCAGCTCGTTGTAAATCTTGCTTTTTTCTTCATAATCGTCAACCGCTGCGTCGTATGCCGCCTCGGTATTGTCTTTGGTAAGCTCTGCTGCTTCAAAAACCAGCTTTGCCTCGGCGCGCTTGTACATACCGAGCGTCTTTTCCAGTTCGCGGATGGCTTTTTCCTGTTCTGTAGTGTCCACGCTCGATGCGATACCGCGGTTCTTGA
Organism: Clostridia bacterium; assembly: GCA_017558715.1. Lineage (GTDB taxonomy): Bacteria > Bacillota > Clostridia > Oscillospirales > CAG-272 > RGIG3925. The sequence goes on from JAFYTT010000278.1 coordinate 4,876, forward strand.
TCTTCGTCAGATCTTCGGTCTTATAACGGATTTCGCGTTCTGCATCGGAAATCTGGGACTTTGTCTGCAGCTGCCACTTTTCGTAATCGAGTTCAGCCTTGGCAAGGGCGTCCTGTGCTTCCTGCAGCTCGGTGCTCTCACCTTCCTCCAGCGTGAACAGAAGGTCACCTGTATTGACCTTGTCTCCGCGGCGGACATGGACGGTATGGATGATCCGTCCTTCTTCCAAAATGACCTGATAGTTTTCGTTTGCCTCTGTAACGCCGTTGGCGCGAACCGAGGTCGTGATCTGACCGGAATACGCATACTGTGCTGCGACTTCGGGCAGAGAACGGTTCATGATGGTAGATGAGAAGAAGGTCAGCACCAGCATGATGATAAGAAAAATGATGGTTATATTTTTTATGATGTCTTTCCGTCTTGCGTTAAGTTCCATCGTTTATGATCCTTCCTGTGGTAGTTTGACTGAAAATGTGATATTCACTGCTCTTGTCGGAGCGTATTATCCCTTGATACCGGACTGTGATGCGATACCGTCGATCAGATATTCCTCGCTGTACATGAAGAGCAGAAGTGCGGGAATCATGTATACCGTTGCGACGGCAAAGGCAAGACCGACGTCTCCCTGGTTGATTTTCGACAGGAACACCGACAGCGGAGACAGCTCCTCCGCGCGTTCCTTGAACAAAATCAAAGGCTGTTCAACCATGTTCCAGTAGTCCATGAAAATCAGCACGACGACCGACCAGATGATACCGCGGCAGAGCGGGACACAGACCTGTGTGAAAATCTGCCACTCTCCTGCGCCGTCGAGCTTGGCTGCCTCAATCATGGCAGTTGGAATACGGCGCATGAATTTGGTCAGAATGAAGACCGCGAACGGAGAGAAGATGCCCGGCAGGATGATTGCCCAACGTGTATCAAGCAGTCCCAGCCAGTCGGAAACGAGATAGTTCGGAACCAGCGTGACCTGATACGGCATCAGCATTAAAATAATGTAAGTAAAGAATATAACCGATCGGAATTTCGTCTGAAAACGCGCAAAGCAATAGGATGCGCCCAGCGCAACAACGACCTGAAAAATGACGATCGGTGCGACCAGAATGACGGAGTTCCAGAATTTCAGCAGATAATCGGGGCTTTTTAAGAGTACCGTGAGATACTGATCGGCAACCACACGGTCGGGAATGAATTTCAGATTGACTTTTTCGGCGATAAAGGTACGCTGACCTGACACACCCGAGAAGACTTGACCGTAGTTTGCGGAGATCTCGGAGGAGGACATAAAGGAATTGGCGATCGTCAATACAATCGGCAGAAGAAACGCGATCGCAATAACGACCAGCAAAAGAAATGCTGCCGCCCGCAGCAGAAACAACGGGATATTGCGTTTCTTTTTGTGGATGATGTGAATCTCATCGGGAGGTGTAATACGCGGTGTCTGTGTCATTCCTCGAGTTCACCTCCAAACTTTTCGTCGATGATGAGCATGGCGCCGATGATGATAATCATGACAACGCTCATCAGAATGGCGGCGGAGGACAGCTTCTGATAGTCGAGCGATCCAAACGTATTGTTCATAAAGTGCTGGAGCATGTACAGTGTGTCATACGGATAGTCTCCGGTCAGAAGATAAACCTCACGGAATACCTTGAAGGAGTTGATCAGTGACAGAAGGGAAACAAAGACGATCGAGGAGGACAGGTAGCGCAGCTTGATTGCAAAGAAGCGGCGGATCGGTCCCGCGCCTTCCAGCATGGCGACCTCAATGATGTCCTTCGGAATGGCGGCAAGCGCGCTCATAAACAGAATCATGTTGTAGCCGATGTTCTTCCATAAGTACAGAACCAGAACGACGAGATGTCCGTATTCGGATTTGAGCCAGTCGATCGGCGCGGCACCGAACATCGCGGTGATTTCGTTGAGCACGCCGTTATAATGGAACACGACCTGCCAGATCAGGACGACCGATGCGACGGGAACCATCAGCGGTGTGATGAACATCGTACGGAAGCGGCTGCGTCCGGGGATGTTGCTCATCAGGATGATGGCGAGCAGCAGCGGCAGAATAACCGCCAGAGGAACTGCGATCGCAGAGAAGGTCAATGTGTTTTTGACAGCCATACGGAATGCGTTGTTGTTCACCAGCATCTCGTAGTTTTTCAGAAAGACGAAATTTTTGGTGACGGGATTGTCCAGTACCGACTGATAGATGACGACCAGAAACGGAAGTACAAAGAAGACAAGCACGCCGGCAAGGCTCGGAAACAGAAACGGCAGAGTCATCAGCCGTTCGCGCAGGACGCGGCGCTGGTGTCTGTGCTGAAGCTGTTTCTGTGTCAAGCCCGGATGCTCCGAGGGAATGGTCGTTTTGCGCTTCAATGGACGCAGCCTCCTTTCAATAAGACGGTGTATATCAGATAGAGACGCAATTATTTCCGTTTTGTTCCATAAAAAACGGATTGTTTACAAATTATTCACAATGAATCGGTCAGATACGCTTCATGCTGTTCAGGATGCGCATGAAATGCTTGACAAGTACAGTATCGGCGTTGTCAGCCAATGCGGCGACGTTGCCGTAGCAGAAGCATTCAACCTCATAACCGCCGCGGCAGAGTGCAGATTCGGATGGCAGATATGCCTCATAGCCGTTGGTCAGGGACATTGCAAGATTATGACGGCAGGGACCGTGATCGCGGATACGCAGACAGATTTCGGAGAACAGCTCATACGGGGTCGGGCAGAAGGCAACAGCATCGCCAAGGGTTACAACCGAGACGGGAAGCGGCTTTTCTGACGGAAGCTGACCGCCGGAAACGTACATGTCATAGGCATCGCACATATAAGCATGGATCAGACCGTCGATGTTGACATAGTGACCGTTGCGTTCGTGGGTATTCATATACGTCTCGACGACCTCTCTTGCGGGAAGAGGACGGACGGGAAGTGCGATATCCTCTGCATGCAGCGTCACGGGTGCACATTCAAACGGGGTGTGCGCAAACTGTCTTGCAATACGGATGGCATCGAGCGCAGCACGGCCGCCGAGTTCTTCGACGTGACGGATGTCGCCTGTGGTAAGACCGTTGGCGATTCTCGGACCGATATCGCCGACACAACCGTTCCAAAATCCTGTCGGAATGCCGGTTTCCGTGCCCATGCGGTCGGTCATAATGCCGATCCAGTCGCGGGAGATTTCATGGTTGTTGCCTGCGGCAGTACCGTGACAGCCGTAATGGATGAACTGGAAGATGCCTTTCTTCGTTTCAATATTGCGGAATCGGATGATGGTCATCGTTTTGTCCTGGGGACCCCAGAAGTTCTGTCCGAAGCCGGATTTTCCGTCGACGGTGATCTCGCGGCGGTTGACACCGACCTCCGATTCACCGCAAACAACAGCAAATTCCGCAGGCTGCATCGAAGCAAGCGCTTCCTTTGCCGCTTTGACAGCACCGGGGATCAGAATACCTTCCAGATACGGACGGTCAACATCACCCCAGCCTGCCTGACCGGCGCAGTTGGGGGCGGAATGGGTGTGCGTGGAGGATGCAAGGACATTTTCAAACGGAATGTCGCATGCCTGTGCAACGGCCTCTCTGGTCTGTGTGCAGCATGCCGTGCCAAAGTCTGCGAGCGCAAAGGACATCATCAGAACGGGAGCGGCATCACCGCTGCGGAGTGCGAGTGCTTTGATTTCAAGGTGATCGTGGCAGGAGGTGGAATAGGTATCGTCGTTGTAGCCGTAGAGCATACCGCCGACTTCGGGTGTTGTGTCAGCCCATCCGGCGCCTGCAAATAATGTATGATTCATGTGGTAATACCATGCCTTTCTTCGTTTTGAGAAACTTGTCTTTCTTATTTATAGTATAACAGATTTTACTTGTATTTGGAAGAGGTTTTCGGAAAATCAAAATGTGAATTTTTTATGTTGTCAAAATTAAGATCGGTATTGGCAGAATTCGGAATCGCCAATGAAAAAATTTTACCTGTTTTTCAGAAAATTGCGAAAAAGCTATTGACAATTCCGTTCTTTTTTGCTATAATATATGTGTTGTGAAACAACGGGGTGTGGCTCAGTTTGGTAGAGCGCTTGGTTCGGGACCAAGAGGCCGGAAGTTCAAATCTTCTCACTCCGACCAAAACAAAATGAAGACCGTCTATGACGGTCTTTTTTGTTTTGTGTCGGAGTGATAGGGTTGTCCCGTGCGTACCGAACTTCACCGCTTGCAATGAATGTTGTAGGAACGTTCAAATCTTCCCGGATTCAGATGGCGGTTAAAAAGATCGGATAACGGTTATTTTTCTTTCTCTGAATGTGATGAAAATTGAGCAGAATATGCAACCAATCATTGCTCGACAACCATCGTGTTTTGTGGTATACTGGTATCATAAAACAGAAAGGAGCATTTCCATGTTTGATACACAAAAATTCGGACGTGCGATTGCGGCACTCCGAAAAGAAACGGATATGACGCAGAATGAGGTTGCTGACAGACTCAATTTATCAAGGCAGGCAGTTTCCCGCTATGAATGCGGTGAGAGTTTTCCCGACATCTCGATATTGGTGCAGATTGCCCAGTTGTTCGGTATTTCACTCGACGTTCTGATTGCATACGGAGATCCGACCGCAGGGGAAGCGCAGATTCTGCGTGCAGATGGTACAAGTCATGTGACAGCCGCCGATGTTGTCAATCTTGCACCGCATCTGAAGCCGAGTATGCTTGCGTCGTTGTCATCCCGCCTTGCTCCGGACGGCATCGACATTTCGGATCTCGTTGCTCTTGCCGAATATCTGCATGATGCGACGACTGCACAGTTGATTGAAACGGCATCATTTGAAACAATCAATGATGAACTTCTTGTGAAGCTGCTGCCGTTTTTGAACACTGTCTCCAAAGAAGCAATGTTCCGTAAACTGCTGGACGGAGAACTGGATTGGCATTATATCGGCGTGTTTCTTCCATATGCCGATGAGTATCTCTCGCAAATTGAAGCTGCGGTTATGGAGGGCGCATTGCCATGGGAGGCATCGGAGATCGTGAATCGGTACTGTCTGGAAAGATCGTAAGAGATTCGCAAAATCCGATTGACACCCACCTCGATCCGTGGTATAATCATCTCAAACAGGGACAAATCCCACAATCGAGAGGAGAGTTTACCATGGAACACGAATTTCACAAAGACATGTACGTTGTTGTCACCGACTACATCAAGGCAAATTCCGGTGAGGACGTTTCGGATGCCCTGCAGAAGCTGATTCTTGACAATCCGCAGAGAGTCATCTTCTTCCCGGATGGCGAATATCTGCTGTCCAAGCCGATCGCAACGCCGGCGAATCCCGATCATGCGGTATCGCTGCAGCTGTCCAACTTCGCGGTCATCAAAGCAATGGAATGCTGGGACAGTGAAGAAGCGCTCATCTGTCTCGGTGCGGCAGAACCGTTCAATACCATCCACACCAACGGTAGCAACTATTATCTGTCGGGCGGTATCATCGACGGCAACAATGTCGCAAACGGTGTGTCCATCGACAGCGGACGCGAAACCCGTGTGGAGAATGTTTCAATCAAGCATACCAAGATCGGTCTGCATGTCAAGTACGGTGCCAATTCCGGCTCGTCCGATGCCGATATTCTCAATGTCAACATTGTCGGACGCGGCACGGTTGACTCCATCGGTCTTCTGGTCGAAGGTATGGACAATACGTTCACCAACATGCGCATTGCACGTGTGCAGATCGGTGTCAAGCTGATCCGCGGCGGCAACTACCTGCGCAACATTCACCCGCTGTACAGCCTTGCCTCCGGTTGGGATCACTACACCGACAGCATCGCGTTCTGTGATCTCAGCTGGGAAAACTGGTACGACTTCTGTTATTCCGACCAGTACTGCACGGGCTTCTATATGAAGGACGGTCTGCGCTCCATTTACCATAACTGCTTCTGCTACTGGTGGAAGACGTTGGAGGGCGGCGAAATCGGCTTCCGTACAGACGGTAAATTCAATTCTCTGATCACCAATACCAAGGTTACGTTCCGCGGCGATGCGCAGAATACCGAATTTCTGCTGGTCGGCGAGAAGGGCGGTACCGGCTCGATTGAAAACCCGTTTTTCAACGAAGCAATGGCACCGGACAAGTCCTATCGTGATTATCTGGTCGGACGGGTGCTTTGATCCCCTGCGATGTTCACAAACGGACGGTTGTTTGAAAGGAGCTTGCAATGAAAGAATATAAAGTGATTGAAACCCGACGGTACAACGCAGAAAAATTGATGAATGAGATGGCAAAACAAGGATGGGAAGTTGTCAGCACAACACATTGGATAAAATTGATTTCCCACGCATTACTGATCACATTTGCAAAAGAGACGTAAATCCTGCGCAAAAAACAGCACCTTCCGATTCAAAATCCGTCGATTGTCAGCTTTGATATTCAACTGTCAGTAGAAAGTTCTTCTATTACCAATCGCTGGAAAAACTGCGCAGAATCAAGTATAATGGTATCACCGATCGGAACAATACAACAGAATGAGGTGAAAACCATGATGACCCAAAACATTGCCGATACCATTCGACATCACAGAAAGCGGCTCGGTCTGACACAGGAGCAGCTTGCGGAGCGTGTCGGTGTATCCTTTCAGGCGGTTTCTAAATGGGAGTGCGGTACAGCGACACCGGATCTGTCGATGATCGTTGTGCTGGCGAACTTTTTTGACATTACAACCGATACCCTGCTCGGCGTAGACATCGCAAAGAAGAAAGAGTGCATTGATGCCATATTAGCTGAATATAATCGATTGTCGAATCTCGGCAAAGAAAAGGAAAAATTTGACTATATCTGCGCTGCATACCGCGACTATCCCGGCGACAATCGGATTCTTGACAAATATCTGTGGGAGCTGTGTTATGATCCGTATCATGAATACAGAGGGCTTTTGGTCCATGAGGAGGAAATCACGTCCTTATGTACACGGGTGATGAACGAGTGTGTTGACGATGAAGTGCGGTATTCTGCAATCTCGATCATGTGCGGTTTGTACCGCGACAAGGGTGATATTCCTCGTGCAAAGGAAATGATTGCACGTCTGCCGCTTGAGATGCAGGGCGAGGAAACGGAGTGCCTGTATGAGCGCGGCGATAATGAAGAATGGTGGTCTGCCGTCCGTGCCAATGTCAACAATCTCACATCGGAGCTGTATATCAAGTTGCGCAATCAGGCACTGTATGCGCCGGTTTCCCATGAGGAACATATCAGACTGCTGAAAAAAGCGGAGAAACTGCTGCAAATCATCTATGACGAGGGAGACTACGGATTTGCAAATTACCATTTGGGTGAGCTGTATTTGTGGATTGCCAACCGATACCGTGTGATGGGAGATGATAAACACTGTGCTGAATATCTGAAGCGCGGACTTTCCTTTGTCCATGCCTATGATATGTTGCCGGAGGAGGTCATTCATACATCGCACGCTGTGCGCGGATGTGTCTTCCGACGCGCTGAGGTATCTTCCGGATTTGAGGGGAACGACATGAAGCGGGAACTTGGATATTTGGCGTCATTTTCCATCTACGACGATGTCCGGGATGCTGAATGGTACCGGGAGATTATTGCGCAGTTTGCACCGTTTGCGTCGGATACCAAATAAACGCAAAAAATTCGCCCGGACAGGTTTGTTCTGTCCGGGCGAAAACGCTTTTGATGCAAAATCAATCAATGGTCATATCCAGCTGGAAACGCTGAATCTTGCGCAGGGTATTCTTCGGGAATTCCTTTGCGCGAACCTTGAGGTGCATGATCTTCTTATAGGAAACGGCGTTTTTATTGTATTCATTGATATAGGGCTGCAGATGTGCCTTGATATCGGTGATGCCGTTCTTTTCGATATAGTCCTTGTCGGGATAGACCTCGGCGACGATGGCATTGTGCATGACGCCGCGCTTGGACTGACCTTCATAGACGATGATATCGAGAATACCGGGGGTTGCGACAAGCTCGTTTTCGATTTCCTCGGGATAGACATTCTTGCCGTTGGAGAGGATGATAAGGTTCTTCTTTCTGCCGGTGATGGTCAGAACATTGTTCTTGTCAAGACGTCCGTAGTCGCCGGTGTGGAAGTAGCCTTCTTCGTCAATGGCTTCTGCCGTTGCATCGGGATCCTTGAAGTAGCCGAGCATGACGTTGGAACCCTTGACGCAGATTTCGCCCTCGCCGTCTTCGTTGGGGTCTTCAATGCGGACGGTATCGATGTCAAGCACATTGCCGACGGAGCCGGGAACGATATTCTTGGAGCGGTTGACCGCGATGATCGGTGCACATTCGGTGATGCCGTAACCGTTCAGTGTGGAAATACCGATGGAGTCAAAGAAAGAGAGAATTTCGGGATTGATCGGTGCGCCGCCGGAGATGATCATCTTGACCTTACCGCCGAATGCAGCACGGACGGACGCAAACAGCTTGGTACGCAGGTCGATACCGACACGGCGCATGCTGTTGGATGCCGCGATCATTTTGAACAGCAGCTTTTCCTTACCTTGTTCCTTGACGGTTGCGAGAATTTTGCGGTAGAAGGTTTCCAGATACAGCGGAACGAGTACAAGGTGCTCAGGCTCCTGTTCCTTCAGTTCGCGCGTGATATAGCGAAGACCGGAGGAAATATACATTTCACAGCCGATCATCATGTGACCGACCAGCATGACGGAAGAGCCGTAGGTGTGGTGCGGCGGGAGAACGGCGATGGTCTTCTTTCCGAAATCGACATACTGAATGACGTCGGACAGGTCGGAAAGAACCGCATTCTGGGACAGCATAACACCCTTGCCCTTACCGGTCGTGCCGGAGGTGAAGACGAGCAGTGCCAATGCATACGGATCGATTTCTGCCTCAAAATACACATCGGGATTCTGCGCAAACAGTTCGCGGCCCTCTGCAAGATACGGAGTCAGACCGGCCTCCGCGTCCTTGGCGGAAAAGACAATGGGATCGCAGAGCAGATTGCAGGCATAAGAGATCGCGGGAGCTTTTTCTGCGATGTTTTCTTCGATAAACAGGAAGGATGCTTCTGCCTTGGATGCCGTATCGGCAAGATCGGGAGCTGCCCATTCGGGATCGAGCGGAACGAGAACCGCGCCGATGGAAAGCAGGGAATAGTACAGAATCGCCCAATCATAAGTGAGCTTGCCAATGACGACACAGTGTTTGCCGGCGCAACCCATCGCTGTCAGTTTGCATGCAAGTGCGCGGACATCGTCACGTACTGCAAGGAACGAAACGGATGTCGCTTCTGCGTCGTGTGCCTTTGCACGGAAAGAGAAGAGCGCACGGTCGCCGTACTGTTCGGCAGACCATTCGACAAGATGGCGAACCGAGGTGAAGTCTGTTTTTTCGTGAAGCTGATGTTTTTTCATAATCTATGATAACCTTTCGTCTGTTTGGGGTGGAGTGTGATCGGGAATGGAGAAATGCCGCATTTAGGCGCGCATACCGTCGAGCAGAACACCGAAGCTGTATCGGAAATTCCGGACTGCGACATCGACGGGAAGATTGCGTCCGACTGCATCGGCATTGTAGCCGCGGCAGAAGCACCAGATGGCATAGCTCATGGCATCGGAATCGATTTCCTTGATATACTTCTTTTCCTTCGCGTAATCGATCAGTTTTTTGATCTCGGTATGCCACCATGCATAATTGTTTTGCGAGTGGGAGTCGTTTTCAAAGATATACTGATTAAATGCCATTTTGTTTTCATAGGACATAATCAGTGAGCGGGTAACAACATCGATGACATGCTCAAAAAAGTCGGCGGCGGAGTCGGTTTGTTCCGGAGTGATGCTGGCTCTGATTTTGACGATCATATTCCGATAGATGATTTCCAGAACTTCCTCGATGTTATGGAAGCGATTGTAAAAGACTCGATTGGTAATATTGAGCGTTTGTAAAATTTTGCGTACGGTCAGCGTGTTGGCACCCTCTGTGGTTGCAAGATGCTCTGCTGTTTCGATGATCTTTTCTGCCATTTCGTCACGGATGCGATCATCGGTTTGTGCGGTTTGCTGCTGCGTGGAATTCAAAGGTTCACCGTCCTTGCTGTGGTTTGAATGTCACGATATTCTCGTATTGAAAAACAGGAAATCTTGTATCAGCACACACTGTGCTGGCTGATTCATAAAAAACGGCACACTGTGTGCCGAACTGTTTATTATTATACCACACATTGCTCGGGATGTCAATGGGTAATTTTCATCTTGTGAAAAAAACAGCAAAAAAGAAGTACCGCAAGACATCCTGCGGCACTTCGTGAGACGGTTATTTCTTCTTTTTCTTGGTCCCTGTCGGTTTGGGTTTTGCTTTTGCCCAGCCCTTTTTGGACGGAGAAGATGTTTTGCGGTTTCCGGCTCCGCCATCCGCAGAACGGGCCGGTGTGCCGCCTGCGTGCTGTGCGTGGCTCTTTGCGGACTTTGCGCCGTTCTGTGACGCATGTCCTCCTGCCGGACGAACAGTACCTCCTGTCGGACGAACAGTACCTCCTGCCGGACGTACTAAACATTCTTTTCCGAATCCGATCAGATCGGTTCTGCCGCACTTGGTCAATGCCCGTCTGACCAGATCAGCATTCTCCGGCTTTTTGTACTGCAGAAGTGCGCGCTGCATCTGCTTTTCCTCATAGTCGGTAGGAACGAAGACCTCCTGCATGGTGAACGGATCGAGTCCTGTATAGAACATGACCGTCGATGCCGTACCCGGTGTCGGATAGTAGTCCTGCACCTGTTCTGGCGAATAATCCCACTTTTTCAGGTAAAGCGCCAGCTCGACTGCCTCATTGAGCGTAGAGCCGGGATGCGAGGACATCAGATACGGAACGAGATACTGTTCTTTCCCACAGGCGTTGGATAACTCGAAATATCTGCGCTTGAATTTCTCAAACACTTCGATATCGGGTTTGCCCATCTTGCGCAGAACATTCGGCGCACAATGCTCGGGTGCAACCTTCAGCTGACCGGAAACATGATCCCGGACGAGTTTTTTGAAGAATGCGTCACCTGTATGTTCGTCGGCAAGCAGATAATCGAAGCGGATGCCGGAGCGTACAAAGACACGCTTGACACCGGGGACCTGTTCCACACGGGAAAGAAGCTCGATATATTCCGCATGATCGGCGCGCAGATTCTTGCAGGGTTTCGGTGCAAGACACTTGCGGTTCGGACAAACGCCGTCCTTTAACTGTTTTTCACAGGCGGGATCGCGGAAATTCGCCGTCGGACCGCCGACATCATGGATATAGCCCTTGAATCCGGGCAGCTTCACGATTTTATGTGCTTCCGCAACAACGCTTTCGATGCTTCTGGAACGCACGGTGCGCCCTTGGTGGAATGCCAGCGCACAGAAGTTGCAGCCGCCGAAACAGCCGCGGTTGTGCGTCAGCGAGAACTGTACCTCGGCAATTGCGGGAACGCCGCCGTCCTTTTCATACATCGGATGATAGGTTCTTGCATAGGGAAGCGAGTAGACCCAGTCGAGCATTTCGCGTTCCAGCGGCGGCATCGGCGGGTTCTGGACAAGCATTTTGTCGTCGTAATACTCGATGATGGCGCGACCGTTGACGGAGTCCTGGTTGCGGTATTGTTCGGCAAATGCTTCGGCATACAGCCGCTTGTCTGTTTTGAGATCATCGTAATTCCAGCCGCCGACATGCTCAAAATTGATCTTATCTTCATTTGCGCAGAGATAGACCGTACCGCGGACATCGCGGATCTTTTTGATCGGAATCCCGCGGTCAAGCAGTTCGGCAAGGCGGATGAGGATCGCCTCACCCATGCCGTAGGTCAGAATATCCGCGCGGGAATCGACGAGGATCGAGCGGCGAACACGGTCATCCCAATAGTCGTAATGTGCAAAGCGGCGCAGAGATGCTTCCAATCCTCCGAGGATGATCGGCACATCACCGAACGCCTGACGGATGCGGTTGCAGTAGACGATGACGGCGCGGTCGGGACGGTTTCCCATCTTTCCGCCGGGCGAGTAGTAGTCATAGCTTCTTTTGCGTTTCGCAGCAGTATAATGCGCGACCATCGAGTCGATGTTGCCGGCAGAGACGAGAAATCCGAGTCTGGGTCTGCCGAAGCGCTTGAAATCATCGGTCGTTTTATAGTCCGACTGACACAGCATGGCAACACGGTAGCCCTTTGCCTCCAGTACACGGGAAATGATCGACGCGCCGAATGACGGATGGTCGACGTAAGCATCACCGCAGACATAGACAAAATCGGGTTGATCCCAGCCGCGCGCTTCCATATCCGCATAGGATACGGGAAGAAATTCATTGGTTGTGATTGACATAGCTTGGTTCCTTCTTTATCAAAGAAGACGCCGCATGTGAAATACGGCGTCTTGGTTTGTGTTGATCTTAACCGAGTCAAAAATATCCTTTGACAGATACGATCACGGGTCTTAACCGCGCTTGACCTCTTCCATGATGAAGGCTTCGAGAATATCGCCTTCCTTGATGTCGTTGAAGCGTTCCAGACCGATACCGCATTCGTAGCCCTGAACGACTTCCTTTGCGTCATCCTTGAAGCGCTTGAGGGAGGAGATCTCGTCTTCGAAGATCACGATACCGTCACGGACGATACGGATCTTGGACTGGCGGGTAACCTTACCGTCAAGGATATAGGAACCTGCGATCGTACCGACATTTGGAACATGAATGGTCTGACGGACTTCTGCATGACCGAGCAGGGCTTCCTTGAATTCGGGATCCAGCATACCCTTCATTGCCTTCTCGATTTCTTCGATGCACTCGTAGATGATGCGGTAGGTACGGATTTCGACACCCTGATCTTCCGCACGGTCAAGCGCATTCTTGTCGGGACGGACTGCGAAGCCGATGATGATGGCATTGGATGCCGCCGCCAGCATAACGTCGTTTTCGGTGATACCGCCGACAGCCGTATGGATGACATTGACCTTGACTTCTTCGTTGGACAGCTTGACAAGCGATGCCTTGACTGCTTCCACAGAACCTGCAACGTCTGCCTTGATGATGATATTGAGGTCCTTGACACCTTCCTTGATCTGTGCAAAGAGGGTATCGAGGTTGGCGCGTGCGGTTGCCTTGAAGGCTTCTTCCTTCATCTGGTCGCGGCGCTGTTCAGCCAGCTCACGTGCCATACGTTCGTCGGAAACGACAGCGAATTCATCGCCTGCCTGCGGGATTTCCGCAAGACCGGTAATCTCAACGGGGATAGACGGACCTGCGTCCTTGACGGTGCGTCCCTTGTCGTTGATCATGGCACGGACACGACCGACAGCAGTACCTGCGATCAGCACGTCACCTGCATGGAGGGTACCGGTCTGAACGAGCAGGGTTGCAACGGGACCGCGTCCCTTGTCCAGACGGGATTCGAGGACAAGACCCTTCGCACGGCGATTCGGGTTTGCCTTGAGATCCTTCATTTCCGCAACGAGCAGAACCATTTCGAGCAGCTCGTCGATACCCTTTCGGGTCAGCGCGGAAACGGGGACGCAGATGGTTTCACCGCCCCATTCTTCGGGAACGAGTTCATAGTTGGTCAGGCTCTGCTTGACCATATCGGGATTGGCATGCGGCTTATCCATCTTGTTGATAGCAACGATGATCGGAATGTCGGCAGCCTTTGCGTGGTTGATCGCTTCGACCGTCTGCGGCATGATACCGTCGTCCGCTGCGACAACGAGGATTGCGATATCGGTGGACTTTGCACCGCGCGCACGCATGGCGGTAAATGCTTCGTGACCGGGGGTGTCGAGGAACGTGATGTCCTTATCGTTGATGCGGACGCGGTAAGCACCGATTGCCTGGGTGATACCGCCGGCTTCTCCTGCGGTGACATTGGTGTTTCTGATGGCGTCGAGCAGAGAGGTCTTACCGTGGTCGACGTGACCCATGACACAGACGACGGGAGCGCGTTCGATCAGGTCTTCGTCCTTGTCGGCTTCCTCTTCAAAGAGACGCTCTTCGATGGTGACGACGACTTCCTTTGTAACCTTTGCACCGAATTCGTCGGCGATGAGTGCCGCGGTATCGAAGTCGATGACCTGGTTGACGGATGCCATGATGCCGAGCAGCATGAGCTTCTTGACGATTTCTGCGTTGGTGACATGGAGCAGAGCTGCAAGCTCGTTGACCTGGAGTTCTTCCGGAATGGTGACATTCAGCTGCTGCTTCTTGGCCTTTTCCTGTGCTTCGCGGCGCATCTTATCCATCGCGTCGCGTTCCTTGTCGCCGCGCTTCTTCTTATCGAACTGCGGGCGGTTGTTCTGCTTCTTCAGCTTCTGCTTGGAGCCGGAGAGATCCTTTGCTGCATCCGGTACCAGCGTATCGAGCTTTTCATCGTACTTGGAGAGATCCACATTGCCCTCAGCACCTCTGGTGTCGATGACACGGGTGGAACCGCCAGTTGCGGTCGGCTTGGAATAAGAGGTAGCGGCAGGCTGTGCAGGCTTGGGTGCTGCGGGACGGAATGTGGGACGTCCTTCCTTCGGATCACGGTCGTCATCCTTGGAGAATCCGCGGGAATTGTCACGCTGCGGTCTGTCGCCGAAACGCTGACCGTTGTTGTTCTGGAAACGGTCGTTGTTTCTGTCGCCGAACTGGGGACGGTCACCGTTCTGCTGGCGTTCACCATTCTGTGAACGCGGCTGCCCCTGCGGTCTGTCGCCAAAGCGCTGATTGTTGTTTCTGTCACCGAACTGGGGACGGTCGCCGTTCTGAGGACGGTCACCGTTCTGCGGACGCTGACCCTGCGGTCTGTCGCCGAAGCGCTGGTTGTTGTTTCTGTCGTTCTGGGGACGGTCACCGCGGTTGTTGTCGCGGTTATTTCTGTCGTTCTGGGGACGGTCGCCCTGCGGACGCTGATTGGTGTTCGGGCGGAACTGAACGGGCTGCTGCTTGGGAGCCTCCGTCTTAGGAGCTTCTGCCTTGGGAGCTTCTGCCTTGGGAGCTTCCGCCTTGGGAGCTTCCGCCTTGGGAGCTTCTGCCTTGGGAGCTTCTGCCTTGGGAGCTTCTGCCTTGGGAGCTTCCGTCTTGGGAGCCTCCGCCTTGGGAGCTTCTGCCTTGGGAACTTCCGCCTTGGGAGCTTCCGCCTTGGGAGCTTCTGCCTTGGGAGCTTCCGCCTTGGGAGCTTCCGCCTTGGGAGCTTCTGCCTTAGGAGCTTCCTTCTTCTCGCGCGGAATATCGACCTCACCTGCGAGGTACTGTGTCATATTGGAAATCTGGTTTTCGCGGGTCAGCGCTTCCATAACCAGACCGTATTCATCTTCATTCAGCGTTGCGGTATTCTTCTTGCCGGCAATGCCGTTTGCCTCGAGAATATCGATGATGGTTTTGCTCTTAACGCCAAAATCCTTTGCCATATTACTGATGCGGCTGTTGGGAGTATTTATCATGTATCGTATCAATCCTTTCAAATCAACTTTACAAGTGCATCACAGAGACCTGCGTCCGTGATGCCGACAGCGGAAACATTTCCGCTTTTTCCGATTGCATCGCCGATTTCTGCGATGGTCAGCGGGATATTATAGAGGGGAACCTCGTAGTAGGTACAGCAGTTGGTGATCCGCTTCCGTGTGTTGTCCGAGACATCCGACGCTAAAAATACCGCATGGGGACATTTGGAAACCGAACCTGCGCGGATGGAATCGGTGACAAGGTTGGTACCTGCGATCACGCGTCCTGCCTTTTTTGCAATCCCGAGCAGTCCTGCGAACTTTTTCTGCTTCTGCAGGGCGGCCAGAAGTGCTTCTGCTTCTTTCGGATCTTCGGGAATCCGGATTTCATTTTTGATTTTATCCGTCACAGACTGTCAGCTCCTTTTCGATTGCTGTAATCACGTTGTCCGGAATCTCACATTCGAGTGCAGACTGCAGGCGGCGCGCCTTGACAGCCTTTGCAAAGCATGCGGGATTGTGGCACAGATATGCGCCGCGTCCGGATTTCTTGCCGGTACGGTCGACACAGATCTCACTCTCTGGAGTACGCAGGACACGGACCAGTTCATTTTTTGCTTTACGTTCGTTACAGCCGACGCATTTGCGTTCGGGGATTTTCTTTTTCGGTTTTTCCTGTGTTGCGGGCATAGGGATCACCTGACTTTCCGTGCTCGCTGTCAGTTGGTTTTGATGTCGATCTTGCAGCCGGTCAGTCTTGCAGCGAGACGTGCGTTCTGACCTTCCTTGCCAATGGCAAGAGACAGCTGGTCGGGCGCAACGATGACGCGTGCCGCACGTTCACCTTCTGCGATTTCAACGCTGATGACGTTGGCGGGGGAGAGTGCTGCGCGGACGTATTCTGCGAGATCCTCGGAATACTTGACGATGTCAATGCGTTCTCCGTGCAGTTCTTCTACGATGCGGTTGATACGCATACCCTTGTTGCCGATGCATGCACCGATCGGATCGACGTTGTCGTCAGTGGAGGAGACTGCCATCTTGGAGCGGGAGCCTGCCTCACGGATGATGTTCTGAATGGTCACGACGCCTTCCTGGATTTCCGGAACTTCCAGCTCAAACAGACGTCTGACAAGACCGGGATGGACGCGGGAGAGGGTGACCAGCGGACCCTTGGTTTCCTTTTTGACCTCGGTGACGAGCACCTTGATCTGGGTGTCGGGGGTGTAGGTTTCACCCGGGATCTGTTCGGAGGAGAGCAGGGTTGCGTGGCTGGTACCGGTGTTGACAACGACATTACCGGTGTTGGTGTCGATGCGTTCAACGGTTGCGGAAATGATTTCGCCCTGCTTGGATTCGTATTCCTTGATCATCATGCCGCGTTCCGCTTCACGGATACCCTGGATGATGACCTGCTTTGCTGTCTGCGCGGAGATACGGCCGTATGCCTTGGTTTTCTGCTCAATTTCGCAGATATCGCCGATACCAAGACGCTTGGAATGGGTCTTTGCTTCTTCCAGTGTGATTTCGGTCATCGGATCGGTAACCTCTTCCACGACCGTCATCTGCTCGTATACGCGGACTTCCTTTTTGTTTTCGTCGATGAGGACGCGGACATTGGAGCCGCCGCGCTCGCGCTTGAATGCAGTGATGAGGGCAGCCTCGACCTTGCCGAGCATGTATTCCTTCGGGATACCCTTTTCCTTTTCGAGAAGGTCCAGCGCCTCGAAAAATTCCTTGTTCATTTTTTGATAATTCCTCCTGTTCCTCTGATAACAACTCTATATAATGGGGTTTCTGAAACAAATTGTGTGCCGCTTAAAAATCAAATGCGGCGTGAACTGCGGCCGCCTTGGAGCGCGGCAGATCGATCTGATTTTCACCGACGGTCAGATGCAGAACATCTTCATCCTCGTCGTAGGCAGAGAGAATCCCGCGGATCTGCTTGACCCCTCCGGCTTCGGGAAGCGGTGCGTACAGCTTGACGGCAATATCGCCGCCGACAAAGCAGGAAAAATGCCACGGATATTTGAGCACGCGCTCGATACCGGGTGAGGAAACCTCAAGATGGTATGCCTGTTCAATGGGATCCGCCTCATCCAGCGGTGCGTCAATGGCGCGGTGCAGCTTTTCGCAGTCGTCGATGGAAATGCCTTCCTCCGAATCGATGGTGATGCGCAGATACCACTCCGAACCCTCGCGGATAAATTCGACATCCCAGATGATGTAGCCGAGTTCTTCGGCAATGGGATCGATCAGTTCCCATACCGTGCCGGCAATGTTTCTGACATTGCGCTTTTCGTTTGCCATGCAAAGCCTCCTGTTTTGTTGCTCATACGGGTTTTTGCAAAACAAAGAGAGCAGGCGGTCAACCTACTCTCCAATCTTACAATATTCTATGATATAAGTATACCACAAAAACACACAAAATGCAAGTAGGCGGCCATATTTTCCCATGTTTTTCGGTGACAAATTCCGACGGGTTTTGCGATACTGTTTTGTGCAACATTACAGGCGACGGGAAGACGGGATTTTTCTCTCCCGTGTTCTTTTTGTGAAAAAAATGTGACCTTTGACGGGAAATTCCCGATTTCGGTGAAAAACGTCCGAATTAACGGCATTCTGCACCGTTTCGTTCATGAACTGTTCATAAAATCGTGGTATACTTTATCCATCTGTGATTAAGATGACGGGATTGCTGTACCCTTTTGCCGGATTTGACAAAATGGGAAACAACGGAACCCCGCAAAAAGAAAGGAACGCACACATGATCAAAATTGAGAATCTGGTAAAACAGTACGGCGATATCCGCGCCGTGGATAATATCAGCTTCGAGGTCAATGAAGGCGAGATCGTCGGTTTCCTCGGTCCGAACGGTGCCGGCAAGTCCACGACCATGAACATGCTGACCGGTTATCTGTCCTCTACATCCGGTAAGGCGATGATCGACGGTATTGACATTCTCGAACAGCCTCTGGAAGCAAAGAAGCGCATCGGCTTCCTGCCCGAACAGCCGCCGCTGTACCTTGATATGACCGTCGAGGAATATCTGAACTTCATCTACGATCTCAAGGGCTGCAAGCTCAACCGCAGAAAGCATCTTCACGAAATCTGCGAGGTTGTCCGCATCAACGAAGTGTACAAGCGTATCATCCGCAACCTGTCCAAGGGCTACCGTCAGCGTGTCGGTATTGCACAGGCACTTGTCGGCAACCCCAAGGTTATCATCTTCGACGAACCGACTGTCGGTCTGGACCCCAAGCAGATCGTTGAAATCCGTAACCTGATCCGTACCCTCGGACGCAACCATACCGTCATTCTGTCCACGCACATTCTGCCTGAGGTTTCGGCGGTCTGCGAACGTATCGTTGTCATCAACAAGGGTAAGCTGATCGCAAACGAAAAGACCGAGGAAATTTCCCGCGTTGTCGACGGTTTCCGCCGTCTGTGCGTCAAGATCGTCGGTCCGCAGGAAGAGGTTCTTGCCGCGCTGAAGAACAAGGAAGGCATTGCATACTGCGAATGTCTCGGTCAGCGTGAAGCGGATTCCTATGCGTATCTGATCGAAAGCCAGCCCGGTGTCGATATCCGCCGTCCGCTGTTCTTCGCGCTTGCCGAAAAGGGCTGGGCGATGATCGGTGAGGAAACGATGGGCACCAACCTGGAAGACGTCTTCCTTGCCCTGCTCGAACGCAACGACGAACGCAAGAAGAAGCGTAATGTCGTCAAGAGCAATATCATTGCAAAGTAATATAAGGAGAGGTTTTATCATGTCTGCCATTTTTAAAAGAGAGATGCGGGCGTATTTCACGTCTCCCATCGGTTTCATTTTCATCGCTATTTTCTTTGTCGCCAACGGTGCGCTGTTTTCCTACCTGACCCTGCAGGCGGGCAGTACCAGCGACATTTCCAGCTACTTCCTGATGCTTCTGTTCTTATTCATCATTCTGATTCCGCTTCTGACCATGAAGCTGTTCTGTGAAGAACGTAAGCAGAAGACCGAGCAGCTGCTGCTCACCGCTCCCATCAGTCTGATCGATATGGTTGCAGCAAAGTTCTTTGCCGCATACACGATGTTTGCAGGTACGTTCCTTGCAGCAACCGTCTTCAACCTGATTCCGTATTTCATTTACTGTGAAGATGTCAACTTGGCATCGATTCTCGGCAACATCGTCGGCATCCTGCTGATCGGCGGCGCATTTGTTGCCATCGGTCTGTTCATCTCCGCGCTGACGGAAAACCAGTTCGTCGCGGCAATCACGACCATTGCCATCATTGCGGCACTGCTGTTCATCAGCTTTGCAAACTCCTATATCGGCGCAGCTCCGATCCGTGTGGTTCTCTCCTGGATCTCCATTTTCTCCCGTTTCTACGATTTCACTTACGGTATTCTGAATTTCGCGTCGCTGCTCTACTACGCCTCCATCATGTTCGTATTCCTGTTCTTAACGGTCAGAGTTTACGAAAACCGCAGATGGGCATAACCTCGCCAGCAGGCGTAAACACCGTAACCAAGAAAGGATAAAGAAAACAAAATGAAGAAGCAGTCCATCTCCCAGAGCAGAAAATTCAAATACGGCTCTGTCGCTGTTCTGTTTACCGCTGCCGTCATTGCGGCGATCGTTGTGCTCAACGTCGTTGCTACGGCACTGACACAGAAGCTTTCCTTATATGTTGATATGACGAGCGAGGATTTGTACTCGATCTCCGAAGCGTGCGATGCCATGATCGACGATCTGGTTGCAGACCATGCAGACGACGTTGTCCCGCTCCACTACGAGATTCTGTTCTGCGCTCCGTTTGATACGTTGGAAAATACGCAGACCACAAAGATGATCTACAACTTTGCCCGCAAGCTCGAGGCGGCTTATCCCGATCTGATTTCCATCGATTATATCGATATCATTACCTACCCGACGCTTGCCGAGCAGTACACCACAACAACAGCCGCAACCGTCAAGACAACAGACGTTATCGTTAAGAGTACCAATACCGACGGCTTCCGTAAGTATTCTCAGGAAGCATTCTTCGTTACCGCAGAATCCGACGGTTCGATCTTCGCGTTCAACGGAGAACTCAAGTTTGTATCGGGTTTCCTGCAGCTGGCGGGTGAATACAACCCCGTTGCTGTTTTCCTTGCCGGTCACGGCGAATCGGATGCATCTGCAATGCAGGTTCTCTATGATGCTGCAGGCTTTGAAGTTATGATGCTTGACCTGCAGAAGGGTAACGAGGAGCTTGCTCCCGGACAGCTCCCCGACTATGCCAAGGTTCTCATCATCAACAATCCGCTCTTTGACTATATCGGTGCCAACGAAGACGGTCTTGTCAACGAAATTGCTGTTATCGACGACTTCCTTGAAATTAAAGAAGACGGTACCTCCGGCAACCTGATGGTCTTTATGAATGCCGACAGTGCAGGCAAACTGCCCGAACTGGAAACCTACCTGCTCGAATGGGGTATTCAGTTCGGTGAAGCAACGCTGAAGGACAATGCGTCCTCCTCCTCCGTTGACGGTCAGACGATCATTGCATCCCTTGCAACCGACGGTCTCGGTGCATCCCTGCATAAGACCCTGCGTGAGCTGCCCTCTGTTCCGCTGACCATTGTCAAGAACGCCTGCCCGATCTATCAGGTGTTTACCGACCGTGACGGCA